>QMLQ01000176.1 GCA_003646815.1 Deltaproteobacteria bacterium
CGCATGCGGTCAAATTTTATGTTGTGCATCATTTGCACGCCCTGTTCTCCGAACAGGGCACAATAGCGGTCCCTGTCGCCCGGTGACACAGCCAGGACCCTTTCCGGCCGAACATCTCGCCAGAACCCTCTCAAGCACCGGTAAGCCTTAAAGCTTTTCCTTGACAGCCGGCCGTTCAGAATCACCATGGGGACCCCCTGTTTCGTGCATGCGGCCATGAGCCCGGGCCAGAGCTCTGTTTCGAGGAGCACCATAGTTCGCGGGCTCCATTGCCGCAGGGCCCGGTCCATGAGCCCGGGACCATCAAACGGAAAGCTGGTTATGCGAATGGATGTTCGGCGGGATTCGTCGATCCCCTCGATCCCTTTTTTGAGGATATCAAGGCCCTGGGTGGTCCCGGATGTTACAAGGACCCTCGGGAACCCCTCAACAGCGAGGGCGGACAGGATCTCCAGGGCCAGGTATGCTTCACCGCCGGAAGAGGCCTGTATCCACAGATCCACCTGGCCGCCGGAATACCCTTTCAGGAGACGTTGCCGCCAGCCCGCGCGTATCCGCGGAGACACGTACAGGGAGGGAATGGCAATGCGCCATGCAAGGCTGTAAAGCTTCAACAGACAGTGGTTTCTGGCTGCCAGATCCATATGTTCCACACAAATTCCATTATTTTCATTGTGTAAAGCCATAAATTAGGCTAAAAAACAGGTGACTATGCACTTTTTCTAAACCCGTGTATCCCGGTAACAGGAGGTCTCAAGATGAACGACGAACCCAAATGGTACGATGCGCACTTAGAGTATTACAGGGACACTGCTTACGTCAACAGTAAGGAACGCTATGACGAACTTTACCGGCGGTCCATTCACGATACGGATACGTTCTGGAGTGAGCAGGCAAAAAAATATCTTACCTGGATAAAGCCGTGGGACTCCGTGCTGGAATACGACTTTGAAGAAGCCCATGTCTCCTGGTTTCGCGGAAGTCAATTAAACGCCTGTTACAACTGTCTTGACCGGCACATGAAAGATCTGAAAGACAAGATTGCCTACTACTGGGAAGGCGATAACCCGGAAGAAACCAATGAAATCACCTATGGATACCTCTATGAACAGGTAAACAAAATGGCCGCGTTTCTCAAATCCCGCGGGGTCAAAAAGAGTGACCGGGTAATTATCTACATGCCCATGGTCGTGGAACTTCCCGTGGCCATGCTTGCCTGCGCCCGGATCGGGGCCGTCCACAGCGTGGTGTTTGCCGGGTTCAGTTCCGAGGCCCTTGCCAACAGGATACAGAACTGCGGCGCCGGTGTGGTGATCACCGCCGATGCAGGCATGCGGGGAGGCAAGAGCATCCCCCTCAAGAAAACAGTGGATGATGCTCTCAAAAATTGCCCTGACGTGAACCTGGTCATTGTATATCGCCGGGGAGACACCGGTGCCCAACTGGATAGCACCCGGGAAATCTGGTGGCATGAAGCGCTTGCCACGCCGGGACTGCCGGACGTTGTCGAGCCCGAGCCCATGGACGCAGAAGACCCGCTTTTTATCCTTTACACCAGTGGAAGCACCGGCAAGCCAAAGGGCATGGTTCATACCCATGGCGGTTATCTCCTCTATGCCGCCATGACCACGGAATTGGTCTTTGACCTCAAAAAAAACGAGGTCTTCTGGTGCACCGCGGACATCGGATGGATAACGGGCCATAGTTACGGGGTTTACGGCCCTCTCATCAACGGGCTCACGAGCATCCTTTTTGAGGGCATTCCCACTTATCCCGACTTCGACCGTTACTGGGCCATCGTGGAAAAATACAAAGTGGCAAAATTCTATACTGCCCCCACTGTGGTTCGGTCGCTTGCCAAGGAGGGAAGCGAGCACGTGAAAAAGCACGATATCTCGTCCCTGAAGCTCCTCGGCTCAGTGGGCGAACCCATCAACCCTGAGGCGTGGCGCTGGTACTACCATTACGTGGGCCGTGACTGGTGCCCCATCATGGATACCTGGTGGCAGACCGAAACCGGAGGGCACATGCTGACTCCCCTCCCCGGGGTCGGCCCCATCAAACCCGGCTCCTGCTCTTTCCCTTTTTTCGGTGTTGATCCGGTCATCATTGACGAAACAGGAGAGGAAGCCCGGTTCCCTGACCAGGAGGGCGCACTCTGCATCAGGAAGCCCTGGCCCGGCATTGCCCGGACTGTTTTCGGCGACCACCAGCGGTTCAAAGATACCTATTTCAGCCAGGTCCCCGGCATGTATTTTTCCGGCGACGGTGCAAAACGGGATGAAGATGGGTATTTCTGGATTGTAGGGCGAATCGATGACGTGATCAACGTCTCCGGTCACCGACTCGGCACCGCTGAAATAGAATCAGCGCTCGTCCTGCACGAAAACGTGGCTGAGGCGGCTGTTGTCGGATTTCCACACCCCATCAAGGGTCAGGGAATCTACGCATTCATCACCCTGAATACCGGTGTTCAGAAGTCAGACGAGTTGAAAAAAGAACTGGTCCAATTGGTTCGATCGGAAATCGGCCCCATCGCCACCCTGGATGTCATTCAATGGGCTGATGCGCTTCCCAAGACCCGGAGCGGCAAGATCATGAGACGGATTCTCCAGAAGATTGCCGCGGGAAAAACTGATGAACTGGGCGATATCTCCACTATCGCGGACCCGGAGGTGCTCGAAAACCTGATTGCGCAGAGAGTGGGCATCGAGTAAAAATTCGGGTCCGGCGGGGAGGCCTTGAATGAACGGACCTCATGGCTATCAACAAGACATCTGATCTTTCCTTTAAGGTGGAAGAGTATACGGACAGGGATTATCCGCATCTTCTGGACATGTACGATCTCTTCTCGCCAAAAGGGAAATTTCAGGGCATGCCCCCCGTTGACGGGGTAACCCGGCGCAAATGGATACGGCGCCTCACTGATGAAGGGCTGAACTTCCTGGCATGGCAGGAAGGAAAAGTCATCGGCCACCTGGTCCTGCTCCCCGATTTCAA
Organism: Deltaproteobacteria bacterium; assembly: GCA_003646815.1. GTDB lineage: Bacteria > Desulfobacterota > DSM-4660 > Desulfatiglandales > Desulfatiglandaceae > B46-G9. The sequence continues at coordinate 3,001 of QMLQ01000176.1, forward strand.
TAAATTTGATGCTGAATACCTGATCTTCGTCCTGCAATTGGCCCGTGGCAAGGGGGTGGGCACGAAATTGACAAGACATGCTCTTACGTGGGCAAGACTTCATGGCATCAGGGTTGTGTGGCTCACGGTGGACACGTATAATTTCAGGGCCATACACCTTTACAAGAAATTCGGTTTCAACTTTCCGGAACCCTTTGAACATACTCCGGAACGATTAATGATCCTCCGAATAGGGGAAGAAGCACGATGATGAAAGTGGGCATTATCCGGGACAGCCGGTACCTTGACCATAAACCGGGAAACACCCATCCTGAGCACCCAAGGCGTTTGAAGGCAATATACGACGCCCTGGACAGATCCCCCCACCAGGGCCTGGTTACCCTGGCTCCTGAGCCAACCACCCTGGAAGCCCTTGAGATGGTGCATACAACATCTTACATCGACAAGGTGCTGAAAACGGCCGATCAATCGTTCACCAACCTGGCCCCTGACACCCCGGCCAGCGCAATGACGTACCTTGCGGCATGGCTGGCGGTTGGTGGGTGCATCAAGGGATTGGACGAGATCATTTCGGGTAAATGTGATGCCTGTTTCGCCCTTGTACGTCCGCCCGGGCATCACGCCAGGATCGACGGCGCCGGGGGTTTCTGCATTTTCAACAATCTCGGGGTTGCGGCGGAATACGCCATACGGCACTATCACATGGAACGGATCCTCATTATCGACTGGGACATCCACCATGGCAACGGCATTAACGACCTTTTTCATGAACAAGAAAAGGTGCTCTATTTTTCGACACATGATATCCTGCTTTACCCGTACACGGGAAATTTTGAAGATGTGGGAAAAAACGCAGGTGAAGGATACACCGTCAATGTCCCGATCTCGCGGGAAATGGAAAATGATGATTTCCTTTATGTGTATGAACGGGTTATGATTCCAGTGATCGTCAGATACCGGCCGCAGATCATTATGGTGGCAGCGGGGTTTGATGGTCATCGCGAGGATCCTCTCGGGAAATGCCGCTTCACGGAGGAAATGTACTCGCGCCTTACCGCGCTCCTGTTAAAGGGGAGAGAAATGGCCGGCAATCCTCCGCTCCTCCTGGCGCTCGAAGGGGGCTACCAGCCCAGTGCTCTTGCCCGGTGTGTTGAGGAAGTCCTCCAATGCCTGACAGGGGAGATAACCGGCCGCGAAATTTCTCACTCCGAATCAGCCATTGCCCGGGAGATCGTGCAAAAGGCAAGAGATACCCATAAAAAATTCGGGGTCTGGGTGGAATAAGGATCCGGGTCCAGAGGGCAGGGACTTTAGTAGATTGACCGTGAGAAATGCGGGCTAGATTTCTTAGGAGTGAAAAGTAATGATTAAGGCAAAAATAAAAGCCCAGAACAAGGAAGCGAACCTCAAGGATTACCAACGCTTCACCCAACAATTTTCCTGGGAAGAGGTTGCAAAGGAATTCACCTGGTACAAAACCGGCCGGATCAACATGGCGTACGAGGCCATAGACAGGTGGGCTGACGACCCGGAAAAAGGCCAGAGAAAGGCCCTCATATTTGAAAGCGGTGGAGAGACTACCAGTTTCACCTACGGCGACCTGAAAGAACGATCCAGCCAGTGGGCAAACGTCTTTTCGGAGCTAGGCCTCAAGAAAGGTGACCGTTTGTTTCTCTACCTCCCCCCCTGTCCTGAAATTTATTTTGTTCTGCTGGGTTGCGTCCGATCGGGAATTATCTTTTCACCGCTTTACGCCACGCTCAACTACGACGAACTGGAGTCCATCATCAACAACGGTGCCCCACGCTGCTTTCTCACCAACTCCGACCTTGCTGAAATGCTGCCGCTGGAGGCCATGGGAAGCGTGGACGTCTGCCTCTTTACAGACAAATCCCTGCCGGGCCTATTCAAAAACGAAGTGTCAGCGCCGGAGATGCTTCAAAAAGCCTCCACTGAGCAGGAACCCGCCTGGGTGAAGGACAATTTTCCTCTTTACCTCATCTACACATCAGGAGCAACCGGTCCGCCAAAGGGAGTCGTCCATGTCCACCGGGATATGCTTGGGCACCTGGTAACGGGGAAATATGTGCTTGACCTGGCAGAAGAAACCATCCTCTGGACCGATGCGGCTCCAGGGTGGGTCACGGGAACGGTTTACAGCACCTTTGCTCCCTGGCTTTGCGGGGCTACTTCGGTGGTCCAGGGAGACCCGTTTTCCGCATCCACTTGGTACCGAACCCTTGAAAGGCACCGGGTTTCCGTCTGGTATACCACGCCGGTCACCATAGAGCGGCTCATGGAGGCGGGAGAAGACCTCCCGACGCGATACGATCTTTCCCATTTGCGTCATATTGTCACGGTGGGGGAAGCCCTACTTCCCGAGCTTTTTTTCTGGATCCGGAAAAATATCAGGTTGTCTCCCCACGACACCTGGTGGATGAGCGAAACAGGCATGATTTGTCTTGCCAACTTCCCGTCCATGGACATCAAGCCGGGGTCAATGGGCAAACCGGTTCCCGGTGTGGAGGCGGCAGTCATCGATGAAAAGGGAACATCACTCCCCGTCCTCACCATGGGAGAACTGGCGCTCAAGGTCCCGTGGCCTGCCGTCATGAGCGGCATCTGGCGAGACGAAAAACGCTACCAGGAATACTTTCGCCTTCCCGGATGGTTCCTGACCGGTGACATGGCCATAAAGGATGAGGATGGATATTTTTATCACCAGGGAAGGATAGATGATCTCATCAAGGTGGGGGAAAAGCCGGTTGGACCTTTTGAAATTGAGCAGGTCCTCATGCAGCACCCTGCGGTATGGGAAGCTGCGGTCATTTCCAAGAGCAGCGGAGCAATGGGACCCCATCTCAAGGCATTTGTCGCCATCAAAAAACAGTTTCAGGAATCAAATCGCCTAAAGCAGGAAATCAAGGCCTTTGTCCGTGCCAATCTGTCGGCTGAAATACCTTTAAAAGAAGTGGAAATTCTGGAAAAACTGCCCAGGACCAGTACCGGCAAGCTACTCCGCAGGGTCCTCAGGGCAAGGGAGCTGGGCTTGCCCAGTGGTAATCTCTAGTGTAGAGGAAAAAGCATGAAACCTTCCCGTCGTAAAGCTCACTGGAAAAATGAGCTCGTAGATGCCCAGACAGTTCTCTCCAAGATCAGGCCGGGAATGAGCATCTTTCTCAGCACCGGTGTGGCCGAACCGAGGACCCTGGTCAACAGCCTGATGTCTTCAAAGGACACGAACCTGGAAGACCTGGAACTCGTTCAACTGGTCAGCCTGGGACAGGCCATTTCAGCGGAAGACCGTTATATCAGCCGATACCGGCTCAAGACCTTTTTTTCAGGATGGATCGCCAGTGATGCCATTACAGAAGGACGGGTTGATCTGATTCCCAGCAGGTTCTCAAAAATTCCCCGCCTCATAGAATCCGGAATCATACGCATCGATGCCGCTTTTGTCCAGGTCAGCCCTCCTGACAGCGCCGGATACTCGAGCCTCGGCACGTCGGTAGATGTTGCCCGGCAGGCCATGGAGCAGGCCACCCTGGTCGTTGGAGAAATAAACCGGGAAACCCCCCGGACCTTGGGAGACACATTTGTCCACATGAATGACTTCGACTACCTCATCGAAGCAAAAGAATCCCTTATCTATTTCCCCCGATGGCCGGTGGACGACGTGTTTGAGAAACTCGGTGCCAATGTGGCGTCACTCATCCAGGACGGCTGCTGTATCTCTTTTTCCATCGGGCCTCTTTTCGAAGCCATGGCCAGGCACCTTGTCAATAGGCGCCATTTGGGAATCCATTCCCAGTTTTTCAC
>QMLQ01000177.1 GCA_003646815.1 Deltaproteobacteria bacterium
ATTCCGTCATGGAAAAATCCGTTAGCTGTTAGCGTGGTGGCCATCCACAATGGCCATTTATGGATGGCCACTATGTAGAACTCAAAAGGCGCGCAGGGACCTTTCTGCACGCCTTAGTCTCCTTTTCTCTGTTAATCAGTCTTGATCCAATCCGAGATGGGTTCATAAATCTTTTTGCTGATATTGGCCCGATAGACCCTTCCATAAGGGATTTTATTGTTGATCACCGAAAAGGGGCACATGAGCCCGTCGGTCTTCACGTTCTTGAGAGACTGGAGCGCCTTGACAAGTCCATCCCCGTTCAGTTGACCCGCCTTGTCCGCCCGTTTGAGGCATTCAACGAACACCCTGCCGGTAAAGAAACCCTGCATGTAGGAGGTGGGCCGGTATTTTACTTTCGGATGGTGCTTCTCGTTCCAAGCCCTGATCTTTCTGATCATGGGGATCTCTGTCTGCCAGTAGAAGGCGTATGGCATGACACCCAGGTACCCTTTCGCAAGGGGCCCCATTTTATCCAGAAGCATCTTGTGGGTGCCCCAGAATGTGCCCATGAACTTGGCTTTCAGGCCATAATCACGCGCCTGTTTGATGACCGCTGAGACCGGCGAAAGGACAAAGCCCTGGAAAATAATGTATTGCGCCTTTTTCCGTTTCAGATCCAGCACCTGCGATGCAACATCCACGCCCCCCACCTTGGCCACTTCCTCGGCCACCAGGTTGAGCCCCAGCTTCTTGCACATCTTTCTCCCGTAGGGGATAGGGTCTTTTCCGAATTCCGTGTCACTGTAGAAAAAAGCCACATTGGCACCGGGTTTTTCCTTGGCAATGTACTTGAGCAGGATCCCGAACATGTCGCTGTAGGTGGGGCCCGGGACAAACACATAAGGATTTTTTGCCTTGTTCGCCAGCTCGCTTGAAAAAGACGTGGAGCTGTAAAGGATTTTGTAACGATCTTTGATTTCCGGGGCCATGGCTTTTCCCAGCGCAGTACTCTCGCCATACATGGCAACAGGGTTGTCCCTGGCCATGATACGCTTGAACGCCGCCACCGCCACATCCACCTTGTAGGTGCCGTCTTCCATAATGTACTTGATTTTCTTCCCGTTGATGCCGCCTTCGGCATTAGCCATCATCAGCGCGTCTTCCAGCCCTGCGTTGATGTGCACACCGGCAAAGGCAAAACGGCCGGTAACAGGCTGGACCGCCCCTACCTTAATGACTCCTGCGGCGTTCGACGGCTGAGCAAACATCATCGTGGAAAGAAAACAGGCAACTGCCAGGCAAAAAATCAAAAAGACACTCTTTTTCATCGTTATTTCCTCCCTCCTCATTTGCTGTTGGCCCGCATTTCTCACGGGCCTTCGTAGCGAGGCGGTGGAGAGTCCCTTGGATACAACGCGCGCGAAGGAAAATGGATAAAGGCGTACTGTCAGTACGTCAAAGTCATGTTCCTAGCGCAGCGCAGGAGACATGGGGCTATCCGCCGCCGCAGCAGATTGGCCGTGAGAAATGCGGGTTAGATGAACTGCGCTTTTCTACCGGTTTTTACCACCCCCCTTTCCACTCTCGATTGCATCCATTACCCATGAAGCGTTATCCCTCAATAACGCAATCAAATGATGATTCAAGCTAATTGCTCACACACCCAATCGCTTAACCGCTTTCTAATATGAAAAAGGCCACAACAGGAAAAAGACCTTGATGCGTCGCCAGATCTCCGCCAACCCACGGGGTTCAAAAATAAGAAAAAGGACGATCAACGAGCCAAAGATCACCTCTTTCAGGGGGATAAAAAACTGGGTGGTCCCGACAAAAACATCTTTCAGTACTCCTGACAGGACGTTCAATAATTCGGGCACCAGCGTCATAAAAACAGCCCCGAAAACAGACCCGAGGACGCTTCCAAGCCCTCCCACAATCACCATGGCCAAGTATTGTATGGAGAGGTAGAATGGGAAGTGCTCCGGGGTGACGATCCGCATGAAACCCACCCACAGGGCCCCTGCAATACCCGCATAGAAAGAGGATATGGCGAAAGCGATGAGCTTGTAGCGGAAAAGATTGATCCCGATGATCTCCGCGGCAAGGTCACGGTCCCTGATTGCCACAAACGCCCTGCCAACACGGCTCCGCACCAGGTTCCGCGCGTAGCCCACTGCGAGTACCACCGTGATCAGCGTCAGGAAATAGAACCGTTTTTCCGTGTTTAAGAGAAATCCGCCAAGGCCGGGAGGCGGGACGTTAATTCCCCTGATGCCCCGTGTGAGGCTTTCCCAGTGGATAAAAAAGAACTCAAAGATAAACTGCCCAGCCAGGGTTGCGATACAAAGATAAAGCCCTTTCACACGGAGAGAGGGAATGCCGATGATCAGACCCGCAATGGCCGCCATGATTCCGGCACAGGGGAGCGCAATCCAGAAGGAAAAACCAAGCCGGGTAATAAGAATGGCTGATGTATATCCGCCCACCCCTGCGAAGGCCGCATGCCCCAGGGAAATCTGCCCCGTAAAACCGGTCAGGAGATTCAGTCCCACCGCCGCGATCACCGCAAAACCGATCATATTAGCCACGTACAGGAGATAGGGGTTGGCCAGGAAGGGAAAAAGCACAAGAAACAGGAGAAAAAGGCCAAGCCACCACTTCACAAAAAGCGACTGGAAGATCTCTTCGTCCTTGATATATGTTTCCTTAAAATCTCCGCATCTCATGCGCTGCTACTCGCTCCTCCCCATTCCGCCTTCCGCCTTCCCCTTTGCCTATTCCGCCTTCCGCCTTCCCACTTCCTCCTTCCCTAGACCCTTTCAATGATCTCCTTCCCAAACAACCCGTACGGGCGAATCATCAGGATGATCACCAGGATAAAAAAGGGCGCCACAGCCTTGGCGCCTCCTCCCACGAGGGGGTCTATGTAAATCCCGGTCAGGTTTTCCAGGATACCGATAATCAATCCGCCGAGAATGGCTCCGCCGATGCTGTCCAGCCCCCCCAGGATGATCACGGCGAGGACCTTGAGTCCGATGTCACCCATGTAGATACTGATGCCGCTGATATTCCCGATCACGATTCCGCCGATAACAGCCGCAATGGCGCCAAAACTCCACGACAGCGCAAAAATCCATCTGACGCTGATGCCCATGGAAAGGGCCGCCTGCTGATCGTTGGCTGTTGCCCGCATGGCCACGCCGGTTCGGGTGAACTTGAAGATCAATATGAAAATGATGGTTCCGATAAGAGCAAACATGAATCCCCAGAGGAGACCGGACGGGACAATGGCAAAGTTGAGATCCAACGGTTCAGGAGGAAATATTTCTGGGAAGGAACGGTAGTCAGGAGACCAGATGAGGTGCGTAAGCCCCTGCACCACGAAGGCCAGTCCGATGGTCACCATAATCACAGAAATGATTGGCTCACCGATAAGCTGCCGCAGGATCACCCGTTCAACAATAATACCCAGGACAAAGGCAAAGGCCAGGGTTCCCAACAGTGCGACCCAGAAGGGCGCCCCGGATCCGGTGAGGATGGTCAAGCAGACAAAAGCCCCCAGGGTCATGAAAGAACCGGTGGCAAGGTTCAGGATGCTGGTCGCTTTGTAAATGAGTACATAGCCGAGGGCGATAAGGCCGTAAACACCGCCCGTGGCGACACCAGTGATGATAACCTGGAGCAGAATATCCATGCACAGGGTCCTTGGAAATGGGTCCTGCCGTTGTCCGGAAGACCTGCCAACGGTCAAGGCTCATGTTATAAGAACAGGATCTCTTTTTCTGGATACTGATAAATTCTGAAAATCGGGGTTACCCGTGGTTGCGGCCTGCAGGACATTCATAGACCAGCGCGGCTTGATTGTCAAACCCCTTTTTCTCGGAAACACGATATGCTATAGTCTCAGCTCAACAGGAAAAAACCAATCGGAGAAAGGAGCGCCAGCCATGGAATGCCAGCAGGAAAAAAATCTTGAGAAATGTAATTGCACCTATGAACCCTGTTCCAGGAAAGGAATCTGCTGCCAGTGCATTTCCTACCATCTCAGGATGCGCCAGCTCCCGGGATGCTGTTTTCCGAATGACGCTGAGGCTACCTTTGACCGTTCGTTTGAGTACTTTGCCAGGCTTGTACAGGAGGGAAACGTATAGAAAGGAAGAGAATCGTTATTGTAAAGCCCGGGACCTATAAGGGGATGGAAATAGAGAGCACTCCCCTGCAGGACCCGGGCTCCGGTGAAATCCAGGTCCAGGTCAAGGCGTGCGGTATCAATTTTGCCGATATCAGTGTTCGTCTCGGGCTCTATGCTGCGGCAAAGAATCTGTACCCACTCTGTCCCGGCCTTGAATTTTCCGGAATGGTCGCTCAAACCGGCCCGGGAGTGGAGGAATTCCAACCCGGCGACAGAGTCTTCGGGGTTTCCCGGTTCGGGGCCTATTCCACCGTCGTAAATACCGTTTCCGATCATCTCTGGCACCTTCCCGAAAATTGGGACTTTTCCCGGGGCGCCGCTTTTCCCGTCGCCTACCTGACTGCCTACTACGCCCTCCATCACGTTGGTCATCTGCACCCTGATGACAGGGTTCTTGTCCATTCTGCCGCGGGCGGTGTCGGTACTGCGCTGCTCCATCTGCTCAGGGCAAACGGCAACCTTTCAGCAGGCGTCGTGGGACGCCACGAAAAAGTGCCCTATGCCCGTGAGGCAGGGGCATCACTTGTCATTGATAAGGAAAAACAGCAGCTCTGGGAAGCCGCGGAACAATGGAGCCCCGAGGGGTATGACCTTATCCTGGATGCAAACGGCGCCTCTACCTTAAAGGCATCTTATAACCATCTCACACCCGGGGGCCGACTCCTCATTTACGGATTTGCCTCCATGTTTTCCCCCACAGGAAAGAAAAACTATCTCAAGCTCATGTGGTACTATTTCAAAACACCCCGGTTCAATCCCTTTCACCTTACCGGCACGAACAGGACAGTCAGTGGATTCAACCTGATCTATCTTTTCGACAAAAAAACTTTTTTCAGGGAAATAATGGAGCGCCTGCTTCGCCTTGACAGGGAAAATAAACTCCCGGAAATGCCCTTGAAATCCTATCCATTTGAGGAGGTTGCAGCCGCTCACAAAGCCCTTGAATCGGGAAAAACGGTAGGAAAACTTGTGCTGCTGACCTGACACAATCTAGCCTTGTTTCCTGTCCAGCATCTCCCGGACTTTGCTTGCCAATCTCTCCCTAGTGAAGGGCTTCTGGATAAAATCGGCATCCTTTTTCAGGACACCATGGTGGGCAATGGCATTGTCCGTGTATCCGGACATATAGAGGACCTTGAGTTTAGGAACCTTTTCTTGTAGTTTTTCCGCAAGGGCCCGGCCGCTCATGCCCGGCATCACCACATCAGTGACTAACAGGTGAATAGGAGCATCGTGACTCTCTGCGATCTTCATTGCCTCCTTCCCATTCTCTGCCGTAATCACCTTGTATCCATATCCTTCAAGCATCATCTCTGCCATCTTCCGAAGTGCCCCATCATCTTCTGCTATCAGGATCGTCTCTGATCCCGCAAGGGAATGTTCGGGGGACTTTTCTTCTTCTTTTTCTTTTGGTTCTGCATCAGCCTGGGGGAAATACACCTTGAAGGTCGTGCCTTTACCCTCTTCACTGTAGACCCAGATATGACCCTTATTTTGTTTCACAATGCCGTACACCGTGGAAAGCCCGAGGCCGGTACCTCTTCCCATCTCCTTGGTGGTGAAAAAAGGTTCAAATATGCGGTCCTGGGTCTCCTTGTCTATGCCAGTGCCATTGTCCGTGACCGCCAGCATCACGTAGGGACCTTCCTCACTTTCCAATCCGTGTTTCTGGAAATAAGCCTCATCCAAGACCACGTTTGCGGTCTCGATGGTGAGTTTCCCGCCCTTTGGCATGGCGTCTCTCGCATTGACCGAAAGGTTCATGATTATCTGCTCGATCTGTGCCGGATCAGCTTCTACCTGCCAGAGATCGGGTGCATAGGCGGTAACAAGCTCAATATCTTCCCCGATGAGGCGGCGCAGCATTTTTTCCAGGTTCATGGCCACCCTGTTCAGGTCCAGGACCTCGGGCCGGATCAATTCCTTCCGGCTGAAGGCGAGGAGCTGACGCGTCAACGCGGCAGCCCGGTGGCCGGCCTTACGAATCTCTTCTAACCTGTTATAATGAGATGTATTCTTATCCATATCCATCAGGGCTAGCTCAGCATTTCCAATGATGGAGGTCAGAATGTTGTTGAAATCATGGGCCACTCCACCTGCAAGCACACCGATAGCCTCCATCTTCTGGGCCTGGTTGAACTGGGCTCGGAGTTTTTCCCTTTCTTTTTCTGCCTTTTTTTGTTCCGTAATGTCTTCGACCATGGCAAGCACGGCACTATCTTTGGATTCAGGGTTCAGTAGTGCATATCGAATATGACAGTCAAAGATGGATCCATCCTTTCGGACCCATCGGGTCTCGATGTCGGCTGTTCTTTTCTCCGGCCCGAGGCTGCTGATGACCTCCCCCACCAGCTCAAATTCCTCGTCGCTTTCGTAGAGCATCCTGGCATTTTTTCCTAAAAGCTCATCCGGACCATAACGTAACATCCGCGACACATTGCCGTTGTGCCACTGCATCTTGCGGTCTTGGATCAATCCTATCCCAAGGGGTGATGCCTCAAATATGCTTTTCAGCCTGGCTTCGCTTTCCTCCAATGCTTCTTCGGCCTGCTTACGCTCGGTGATATCTTTGATCCAGACCTGTATTCCCGGCTCCCCTTCAATAGTTATCACACGAGCGCCGATCTCAGCGTAGAACC
>QMLQ01000178.1 GCA_003646815.1 Deltaproteobacteria bacterium
AATGTTGCGGCCATCATCGTTGAGCCCGTGGTAGGAACCAACGGGCGCCTTGTGCCGCCGCCGGAATATTTTCCCCTGGTGAGGAAAATCTGCGATGAGAACGATGTCCTTCTTGTGGCGGACGAAGTGATGACCGGGTGGTTCAGGACAGGCTCTGCATTTGCCATGGAAAACTGGGATGTAACCCCCGACATACTGACCACCGCCAAGGGCGCCACCGGGGCTTACACCCCGGCCGGGATCACCGCCGCGACCGAAAAAGTGGCAGATTTTTTTGAACAGGAAGTCTTTTGTCATGGGCATACGTATGCCTTCCATCCCATTGCACTCTGCGCAATTCCGGCGGCCGTATCGGAATACAAGAAATTGATGGCATCCGGCCTCCCCCAGAAAACCGCCCCATACCTCAAAGAAAAGCTTTACGCGCTGGCGGAACGACACGAATGTGTCGGCGATGTCAGGGGTATCGGCCATTTCTGGGCGCTTGAAATTGTGAAAAACCGAAAAACAAAAGAACCGTTCAATGTAAAGGCCGAAAAATTCGCCGGCGGTCCCCTTATGACAGGACAGATCGCGGCCAATGCCATGCAAAACGGTCTCTACATGGCCGCGTGGTATGATACCCTGGTCATTGCGCCTCCCCTGATTATCACTGAAGAAGAGATTGATCAGGCCATGGAGATTCTCGATAAATCCTTGGAAATCGGCGACAAGGAAGCCGTGAGTACCGGGGTTTCCGTCTCCAGGAGTTCGGAATTCGACCGGGCCACGGGATGACCAGGAAACGATAACAAAACATTTTTTCATTAAAAAGGAGTGGTTACCCCATGGAAAATAATGAAGGTATCGATCTGAGCGTAGAATTTTGCGGGGTGAAGTTCCGCAATCCCTTTATTATTGCTTCCGCCCCTCCAACCACCACGGGAGGCATGATCGGCAGGGCATTCAAGGCAGGATGGGCAGGGGCCGTTACAAAGACCCTCCTGGTCGATGCAAGCACCATCACGAATGTGACGCCGCGCCTTGCATCCCTGGGCTTCAAGGGCCAAGCGCCTGACTCGAAGGTCAACTATGCCCTTGAAAATATTGAGCTGGTCACTGATCGTGACCTTGCGGTGTGGCTCAAGGAGATAGAGGGCCTCAAGAAAAAATTCCCGGAACACGTGATTATTGCCAGTATCATGGACGACGCGGGCGAACCCAAAGGCTGGCAGCGTCTCGCCAAACAGTGCCAGGAAGCGGGCACTGATATGATCGAACTCAACATGTCCTGTCCCCATGGCATGCCGGAAAGGGGCATGGGCTCCGCCATCGGCCAGGACATAGATTTGGCGGCAAGGGTCACCGGCTGGGTTGCCGAAGCCGTGGATATTCCCGTGATGGCCAAAATGACTCCTAACGTAACTGATGTGGGAGTGGTGGCCAAGGCCTGCGTTGATGCGGGGGCAGATGCCATTTCCGCCACCAACACGGTGGCTTCCATCATCGGAGTGGATCTGGAAACGCTCTCCCCCCTCCCAAGCGTGTCCGGTTATTCGGCCCACGGGGGACTCTCAGGGCCCGCCATCAAGCCCATTGCCCTGAAGGCGGTTGCCACTATCGCTGAAGCAACCGATGTTCCCATCTCAGGAATCGGCGGGATCACCACCTGGGAGGATACTGCCGAGTTTATTCTGCTGGGAGCATCCACCCTGCAGGTATGCACCGCGGTTATGATGCATGGATATTCCGTTGTTGACAACCTGGTGGAAGGTCTCGCGGGCTTCATGAAACGAAAAGACTTCGCCACCATTTCCGATATGGTTGGGGTGTCCCTCAAGAAACTCGTGCCTCTGGGAGAACTCGACACCAAAACCAGGCTGGTTGCCAGAATAGACAATACCATTTGTGCACAGTGTGACGCGTGCTTCATCTCGTGCCGGGACGGCGGCTACCAGGCCATTACCAGGGGAAGCGACAAGGTCTACAAGGTCACAGAAAAACTCTGTTCCGGGTGTTCCCTGTGCGTGCAGGTATGCCCCATTCCCGGGTGTATTTCTATGGGCCCAAAATCCTGAGCCTTCAGGAATTTTTTTCTGATCACTGGGTCTTGCTTCGTGTAGAAGGTCCGCTTGAAAGGAGGAAATCATGGATTACAAGATCGTAAATGGAACAATAGTCACGGCCACGGACACCTACCGGGCGGACGTGGGTATCAAGAACGGCAAAGTCGTTCAAATCGCCAAGAAAATCAAGGAATCAGCAGGAGAGGTCATTGACGCAAAGGGACTCTACGTGTTACCGGGAGGGATTGATATTCACACCCACCTGGACATGCCTTTCATGGGCAGCTTTTCTTCGGACGACTTTGAAACCGGGACCATCGCGGCCGCGTTCGGCGGGACCACGTCCCTGGTTGATTTCGCCATCCAGGGCAAAAGGATGAGCCTCAAGGGCACCCTCAACACCTGGATGAAGAAGGCCAGAAAAAAGGCCGTCATTGATTACGGTTTTCACGTGGCCATCACCGATCTCAACGACAGGGTCATGAATGAAATCCCGGAAATGGTGGCTATGGGAGTCCCCAGTTTCAAGTGTTTTCTCGCCTACAAAGGAGCGCTCATGATCGACGATGGAGCTCTCTACCGCATTCTCCAAAAAACAAAAAAAGCCGGTGCCCTCGTTATGATCCATGCAGAGAACGGGGATGTCCTGGACATCCTTATTAATGACCTCCTGGCCCAGGGAAAAACAGAACCGAAATACCACGCCTTGAGCCGGCCGCCTGAGGCCGAAGCTGAGGCCACGGGAAGGGGAATTGCCATTGCCCAGATGGCCGGTGCTCCGATCTATATCGTGCACTTGACCTGTAAAGAGGCCCTCGCCAAGGTCAAGGAGGCCCGAGATGCCGGTTTCCCGGTCCTTGCCGAGACCTGCCCCCAGTATCTCCTTAAATCGTATCAAAACTACCTTGAACCCGGATTTCAGGGCGCAAAGTATGTCATGTCCCCTCCGCTCCGTGACAAGTCTAACTGGGACGTTCTCTGGAAGGGCCTGGCCTATGGGGATCTCCAGGTGGTTTCCACTGATCACTGCCCGTTCAATTTCAAGGGACAGAAAGACAAGGGAAAGAAAAATTTTGCACTGATTCCAAACGGTGCTCCCGGCATAGAACATCGGATCATGCTACTGTTCCATGAAGGAGTCAATAAGAAAAAAATCGGCCTCAACCGTTTTGTTGAGTTGGTCTCAACTGCGCCGGCCAAGCTCTTTGGCCTCTTTCCGCAGAAGGGGACCGTGGCCGTCGGCACGGATGCGGACCTGGTGCTTTTTGACCCAAAGGCCCCTTTTAAGATAACTGCCAAGACACACCACCAGAACGTGGACTACACCCCTTACGAAGGCTTCACAGGAAAAGGCGTGCCCAAGACCGTATTTTCAAACGGTCAGATCATCGTCAACGACGGAAAATTCCTGGGCAAACCGGGGACCGGCCGTTTTCTCAAACGCAGGCCTTTTCGCTTGACGGCTTAGTCCCGGGCTGATATATGCTTCAGAAAACTTTACTTTAATCTTAAAGAAAGGAGGGAGATGTTATAGTTTTTTTCTGTGTTTGGCAAAACCGGTAGTTGGCGTCATTTCCAAGATCAACCGGCCCTGAACGAGGGCAAAAAAAGGAGGTCATGGACACATGAGCGAACAACAGAATCAGGAAAGCAAAGGCTGGATCGTTTATCCTCTGGGAAGCAGGCCCAAATGGCCTCTTGCCGTACTTTTGGGAATCCAGCAATATCTCACTATGTTCGGCGCAACAGTGCTGATTCCGTTCATAATCGGTGGGGCCATGAAACTGCCCCAGGACCAGCTTGCATTGTTAATCTCAACCATCTTCTTTACCTCGGGATTCTGCACCCTGATCCAGCAGTCACCCCTCGGCAATCGGCTGCCTATCGTACAGGGCGGTACCTTCTCATTCCTCGGGCCCACCTTCGCGATCATCGGCATGGTTGCCGCCAAGAAGCTCACGGGCCCCGGTCCCTTGTGGCAAATCCAGATCCAGGAGGTCGCGGGAGCCATCATGATCGCATCGGTGGTGGAAATTTTCCTCGGTTACACCGGCATCATGGGATGGGTGAAAAAAGCGATAAGTCCTATTGTCATCGGACCTACCATCGCCATGATCGGTTTGGCCCTTTTCAATATCGGGGCCCCCTGGATGGCAAAAAACTGGGTCATCTCGCTCATCACCCTTTTCGCCCTGGTCATCTATTCCCAGGTTTTTTCGCGGAAGTCCAAGATGTTCCTCCTGTTCCCCGTGCTGCTGGCAATCGCCACCGGATGGCTTTGCTCTCTCATAGGGACACTCACCGGATGGATTTCCCCCGATAACGCTGCCTATTTGAAGACGGACCTGGTGGGAGCCGCGGCCTGGATCAGCTTCAAGCCCATGGTACCCTTCAAGTGGGGCTTTCCTGATCTGGGAAGCAGCACCCTGTGGGCAGGAGTCTTTGGCATGCTGGCGGGCTACCTGGCCTCCATGATTGAGTCTATCGGCGACTACTATGCCTGCGCCCGTATCTCGGAAGCACCGGTACCGACCGGGAAGATGATCTCCCGGGGTCTGGGTGCAGAGGGTCTTGGCTGCCTGGTTGCCGGTATCCTCCAGACCTGTAACGGAACAACCAGCTATTCTGAAAACATCGGCTCCATCGGTCTTACGAGGGTGGCGAGCAGGAGGGTCATCCGGTGTGGGGCGGTTGTCATGCTGATCATTCCCATTGTGGGCAAATTCGGTGCGGTCCTGGCCACCCTGCCGCAACCCGTGGTCGGATCAATGTTCGTGGGGCTCTTCGGCCTGATCGCAGCTGTGGGTCTCTCCAACCTCCAGATGGTGAACATGAACAATTCGCGGAATCTCTTCATTATCGGCCTTTCCTTCTTTGCCGGGCTCAGTGTTCCGTACCAGTTCAACACCATGCTTTCCGCTTCGGCTACACCTATCGACTGGAGCGCGGCGGGCCCGTTTTTTCAGGTCCTCGGGAATATCTTACAGGCCATCCTGACCACGGGTATGGCGGTGACCGCCATCGTGGCCATGATCATGGATAACCTGCTCCCCGGCGCCACCAGGGCTGAACGCGGCATGGAAATCTGGGAAAAAGAAGCCTCTGACGAAGCATGGGAAAAGGCAGAAGCAGAATGGGCCGCCATGAAGGA
This sequence comes from Deltaproteobacteria bacterium, assembly GCA_003646815.1. Classification (GTDB taxonomy): domain Bacteria; phylum Desulfobacterota; class DSM-4660; order Desulfatiglandales; family Desulfatiglandaceae; genus B46-G9. The sequence continues at coordinate 5,197 of QMLQ01000178.1, forward strand.
AGGCGAGATGCGGCCGGTATAACCAAACCCTTTCCAGAGGAAAGCCTGCTTGCGGGCTTTCCTCCAATCTTTTCCAGCTTCTCCGGAAAGTTTTTTGGAAAAAACACACGTGCCGAAACCTCTTAAATATGTCGTCTACGCCTCAATGGTTCTCATTGGTTTGGTGGCGATGTATTCCCTTCTGAACGCCGGAAACCCCCACAGTCTTCTCCGTGTCGTTCTCCCCGACCCGAGCGACGATGTATACGTGGCTGTTATCTCCTCGGCCCTGGTTTTCATTCTCGGCTTTGTCGTCTTCTATTCCCGGGACCGTGAAGGGTTCATTGAACTCGTTGAACTGAACCAGGAGAAAATCAGGAATCTCCGAAAAAAGGGAAAAACTGACGTGGAAATAGCGGAGTTCATTCTTGCCGCCATGGGAAGCTACGGGGGTTATAAACATAATCTGGCTCGAAAAAAACTGATTTACTACCTGACTCAATTCAGGTAGAGGGCACCCAACATAATGACTTTATTCGGCAATAACGGCTGGCTGGTCATCGCTCTGGCTTTTTTCGGGGTCATCCTGTATATTTCCATTGTCCGGTGGCGTGATCGAAAATGGATCAAGGAGAAATTCGGGGATCGAAAAGTGCTCGCCATGAGTTTCGGGGTCAATTATTTCGGAAAGGCAACGGAACCGGGCCGGCCCCGCAAAAGCAGCGGATTTCTCCTCCTGCTTTCCGATCGTCTTTTTTATCGAAGCAGGCTGAGGGGACTGGAACTGGAGATCCCGGGGGACAGGATCGTCAGGGTCTACCACGATAGACACCATAAAGGAGAAAATCTTCACCAATCAGTGGTCAAGGTGGATTTTTACACCCAAAAAAAAGAGAAAGAGTCCGTTGCCTTCAAGGTCCCCTATCCTCCCCAGTGGATTCAGGCTATTGAAACCACCTTAACAGGGAAAAACGAACAAGACGAGCCGGGTTCTTCTCCGCCATGAGTCCTCACCCAGAAACCCTCGCACCATTATCGCTGCCACCAGCAATTGCCCCAGCTTGACTGGAAACGCTCATTTTTGGAGCATCACGCTGTCGAACCTCACCTCATCCGTATGTTGGACCATTACGGAGTGATCGGGTACCAGGTCCATCCCCTGAACCTCTGGCGCATCGCCGGTGCAGGCCTCATTGTTGCGGGGGTTGCACTGATCAATACTTTTTAGGCGAGGGGCATTCATGAAAAACAAGGGCTTCCCTCCCGCCGACACCACGTTGATGCCGAAAAGGAGGGAAGCCCTCTGTTTTCAGGATGCCTTGAAGGAACTATTCCGGGATGCGCCGATCTTCTTTTTTCTTTGCGATTTTCTTGAAAAGCCTCGGGATGTCCGCCATCAGGCCTTCTGACAATTCAGCGGCCCTGAGATAAAAGGCTTTTATTTTCGCCTCTATTTCATGTGCCCTTTCCGCGACTTTGGAGATATCGCCAGGAACGTCCGTTTCAAAGGCATAGTCGTCCGTATCAAGCCCTTCAAAGGCATAGTTGGATTCCAGGGTGTCGGTAATAACCCCGAAATAAGTTCGTTTTACATTCTTCTCGAATTTCC
>QMLQ01000179.1 GCA_003646815.1 Deltaproteobacteria bacterium
AAGTTTGAAAAACTTTTCCAATCCAAGGATTATCTGCCGGTGTCACTGGTGGCGGAGAAGGAAGACGGAACGGTAGCGGGTTTTGTCATGGGTGAGATCTATATGGGAGAATACGGGATTTTCCTCGGTATTTTCGCCTTGACCCACTTTGCTGATTTTCCTATACTCAGTGCCCGAAAAGGGAGCCCTCTCACGGAAGTATTCAGGTCCATAGTCCCATGATAGTGGGCTTTTACCCTCTCACAACCACAAAGAGCGCAAGAGGAAATTTTATGGACAAGAAGTACACGGTTATAGGGACGCGGATGACACGGACGGACAGCCTGGCGAAGGTGACCGGAAGGGCGACCTTCACAGCCGATCTTAAGCTTCCCAGGATGCTCTGCGCGAAAGTACTGCGGAGCCCACATCCCCACGCAAAAATTCTCAATATCGACACGAGCAAGGCGCTGCAGGTCCCGGGCGTAAAGGCGGTGGTGACGGCGGCCGATGCCCACGGCGTCAAATGGGGCGTCTTCAAATACACGCAGGATCACCCGATGATCGCGATAGACAAAGTCAGGTACGCGGGGGAGGATGTGGCAGGCGTCGCCGCAGTAGATGAAGAGACGGCGCTGGAGGCCCTCGATCTTATCCAGGTCGATTATGAGCCCCTGCCTGCGGTTTTTGATCCTGACGAGGCCATGAAAGAAGGCGCGCCGCTGATTCATGAGCAATATGCCAATAATATTAACGTCCATGTGCATATCGACGTTGGCGATGTGGACGAGGCTTTCGCCAAAGCGGATCTTGTACGCGAAGACACGTTTCATGCGGCGGGTGAAGCGTACTCGACCCTCGAACCATACGCCGTTGTAGCCTCCTATGCCAATGGATACCTTGACCTGTGGGTGCCCAATGCCGGCCCGCACGTGCGGGCCAAAGCCCTCTCCAACCTGCTGAGGATGCCCCTCAATAAAGTGCGCGTTCGACACATCAACGTGGGAGGGCATTTCGGCTCCCGCTCCGAAGTGTCTCCAGGAGATCTTGTGACATCCCTTTTGTCCATAAAGTCGGGATGCCCGGTCAAGCTGGTCCTGACGCGAGAAGAAAACGCCACCTGCACGAGACAGATTCACGACATACAGGCGACAATCAAGACCGGTGTCAAGAAAGACGGCACCATCACGGCCAAGGAGTTTCGTGTTGTTTATGACGGTGGTGCGTACAGCAGCACCGGCCCCATCGCCGCGTCGATTCCGTACTACGTCTATGAGGAAGCCTACAGGTTCCCGAACGTCCGGTACAATGGATATCGGGTGATCACGAATAAGGGCATCCGGGGAATGTACGGAGCCCACGGCAGGGCCTTCCTCGTGGGCAATGAAATGCAGCTGGACATGATCGCCCGGGAACTGGGTATGGACCCCATGGAGATCAGGCTCAAGAATGGGCTCAAGGTCGGGGAAGAGACGGCCACCAAGTCCAAGATCATCAGCGGCGGCCTTGAAGAACCCATACGTCAGGCGGCCGAGCGGGCCGGGTGGAAAGAAAAACGGGCCACTCTGCATGAAGGAGAGGGGATCGGTATGGGATGCGTCGCTATCATGTGCGGTTTCCCCATGGGCTTCAGGTCCGGCTCAGCGTGTTACGTCAAGCTCAATGACGATGGGCAGGCCACCATCGTGACAGGCATTTGCGACACGGGGATGGGGAATGAATCCATGGCGATTCAGATCGCTTCTGAAGTGCTCGGGATACCAGTCGAAGACATCAACATCGTCAATGCCGATACCGAGGCGACAAATCTCGATCCCGGAGCGTACTCGCAAGCGGCTTCGTTTGTGGGGGGGAACGCGGTGAAGCGCGCGTGTGAAGAAGCCAAGAGTCAGATCCTGAGCTTTGCCGCAGCAAAAATGAACCATCCCGCGGAAGATCTGGACCTGAAAGATCGAATGGTCGTATCCAGGACCGACCCCTCGAAGAGCATGCCCCTGCGGTGGGTTGTACGGGAAGCATTTTTTCAGGGCAAACCTATCGCGGCTACCGGGGCGTATATGCCGAAAATCGACTTCCAGCGGGAGTGGATCAAGAGGCCCTTTGGTCAAATGGCGGGAACCTACTCGTTCGGTTGCTCGGTGGCGGAAGTAACCGTGGACAAAGAAACCGGGCAAATACATATCCCGCGCTTTGTCGCCGCTCACGATTGCGGGAACCCCATCAACACCATGGCGGTTGAAGGACAGATCGAGGGATCGGTTCAGCAGGCCGGGGTCGCACTCCTCACGGAGGAGATCCGGTGGAGCGAAGGCAGGCTGCTCAATCCCGATCTGCTCGAGTATAAGGTGCCGCTTGCCTGTGACATGCCCGAAATCGAGCCCGTGATTGTCCGCTCAAAAGATCCGGAAGGCCCCTTTGGTGCGAAAGAAGGGGGCTTGACAACCCGTATGAATGCTTACAGCGCGGTCGGCTGTGCGGCTCATGATGCCTTGGGAGTGGTTCTTAACGAGTTTCCCCTTACCCCGGACCGGATCTTCAAGGCTCTCGAAGCCGCGAAAGGTGGAGGAAAGTCATGATAGCCTCAAGATTTGAATACAGAAACCCACAGGATATTGATGAGGCAGTCCGGCTTTACCTGGAGTTTCAAGGCGATGCCGTTTATCTCAGTGGGGGGACCGACTTGGTTCCGCGTATGAAACTGGGGCTTGAAAAGCCCGGAGCGGTCATCGACCTGAAACGTATTTTGCCGCTCACTACCATAGAGGATCAGGGCGATTGGGTCAGGATCGGTGGGCTGGCGCGGATATTTGACCTGAAACAAAACGAGCTTATTAAGAACTTTTTTCCTGCGCTTGAGGCATCGCTTGAGGCCACTTCGTGTGAATCCCTTCAAATGAGAGGTACCATTGGCGGCAATCTGCTCCAAAACTCCCGCTGCCTCTTTTACAATCAATCGGAATTCTGGAGGCGGTCCAAGGGCTTTTGCCTGAAAATGGGGGGTGAGAGCTGCAATGCCGTCCCTGGTGCAAAGACCTGCTTTGCCAACTATTGCAGCGATAATGCTCCCGCGTTGTGTACGCTGTCTGCCGAGATAGAGTTCACCGGACCGGATGGTCTGAGGCGACTCAACCTGGAGGCGCTGTATACGAACAAGGCGGACAAGCCCTTCGACCTTCGTCCCGGTGAAATTCTCACGGCAATATTGCTCCCGAAAAAGAAAACCATTGGGGGATATAAGAAACTGCGGGTTCGTGGTGCCATTGACTATCCTCTCCTGGGCGTGGCATTTTCATTTGCAGACGGTTCGGGCAAACTGGCCGTAGGAGCCGTCGGGCCGAAGCCCTATGTGGTGGAAGTGAAACAGCCGGCCCGGGACAACATCGGGGAAGCGGTGAAAACAGTCCTTAAACAGGCAAGGCCGGTGGGGAATACCGTCCTTGATCCCGATTACAGGAAACGGATGATTTCAGTGTTCGCTGCAAGGCTCGTCAACAAGGTGATGAAGGGGGCAAAGTGATGGGGCAATTAGAAATTACTTTACAGGTGAACGGGGAATCTATGAAGTTGGATGTCAAGCCTGCGGAAACCTTGCTTGAAACCTTGAGAGACCGTTTGGATCTGACCGGTGCCAAGGAAGGATGCGGACTTGGCGCCTGCGGAAGTTGCACCGTACTCTTAAATGGGGTTCCTACGCGTTCATGTATTGTGCTGACCGCCGAATTAGACGGCGCCGAAGTGACGACCATCGAAGGATTGGGGGATGAGACGAGACTTGATCCCCTGCAGGAGAGCTTCATGGAGAAGGGCGCGGTCCAGTGCGGGTTCTGCACGCCAGGTATGATCCTTACAGCCAGGAGCCTGTTGAACAGAAATGCGCAGCCGACCCGGCAGGAGATCATCCGGACCATGTCGTCTAATCTGTGTCGTTGCACGGGATATAAGAAGATTGTTGAGGCGGTAGAGGCGGTGTCGTCCAGGGAAACACCAAAGCCCTGACCGAGATAACCCGGGAATAACAGATGACAAACGAATTTAGGCTGTAATCCGTTTTAAGCTATTGAGAGAGGAGAAAAAATATGCGTGTATTCTTGTTGGGCGGAGCAGGTGGTATGGGGCAGGGCGTGGCCCGTGATCTGATAAAACAGGAGCCCATAAGGAATGTCGCGCTTGGAGACCTGTATCCGGACCCGGAAAGATTGTCCCCCAAATTGCGCAACAGTGAAAAGGCTACTCTGGTCAAGATGGATGTGAATGATCACAGCGGGATGGTAAATGCCTTTAAGGAAGTAGATGTTGTCATCAACTGTGCTGGACCCTTCTATAAAACAGCCGTGCCCGTTGCCAGGGCAGCGGTTGAAGCGAGGGTGAACTATATCGATATCTGTGATGATTACGAGGGAACCGAAATCCTTTTCAACTCAGATATAGACAAAATGGCAAAAGACGCCTCCATTACTGTCCTGACGGGTATGGGATCTGACCCGGGAACAAACAATGTCCTGGTGAAGTGGTACGCGGATCGACTGGACCAGGTGGAGGAGATCTATCTCTACTGGGTGGTGGCCATTGCGGAACTTTCAGGTGCGGCCTGGGACCACAGTCTTCATATGACCCTCGGGGAGATCCCGCAGTATATAAATGGTGAACTGGTTCATGTGGAAGGCGGGACCGACGTGGTGGCCGAAGAGTTCCTGGATCCTTTGGGCACCTGTCATGTTCGCTACGTGGGTCACCCGCAGCCTTTGACCATCCCGCGGTACATCAAGGGAGTGAAAAACGTTATCATCAAGGGGGCCCTTATACCGCTTTGGGTGGATGAACTGATCAAAGAACAAAAAGACACGGGTTTTTTGAGCAAGGAACCGAAGGAAATCAACGGGACGACCATCATCCCTTACGACGTGACGCTCAAGCTCTGGGAGAAGATCCCCGAAGGCAGGGACAAGGGCCCTCAGGCTTCGGGTCTCAAGGTTATTGTCAAGGGCGAGAGGGACGGCAAGAAAGTGACATACACGGCTGACATGGTGGGAAGGATGGCTCCAGGTACGGGCATTCCCGCATCCATCGCGGCCCTCATGATGAATGAAGGAAGTGTGACGGAAAAGGGAGTCGTGGCCCCTGAAGGCTGCATCGACCCGGACAAATTCCTCGGGGCATTTTTAAAACGTGGCGCTAGAATCCACCAGACGGAAAAAATTTCATCCATGTTTGAAATTTAACACGCAGGAGACTTTCCATGAAAGAGGCACAAAAACTGAATATCACCAAGAGCCTGGAGCTCTTCGAAGAAGCATGCGGACTGGTGCCGGGGGGTGTCCTGGGGGCCAGAAAACCTGGAGATTTTATTAATGGCGAATATCCCATCTTCCTGGAAACCGGTGAAGGAAGCAGGTTGACAGATGTTGATGGGAACGAATTTATCGATTTTCTGTGCGGTTACGGCCCTATTATCCTGGGGTACCGCGAACAAGAGGTGGATGATGCGGTTTGTGCGCAGATAAAGGGCAAAGGATTCTGTTTCACCCTGACACAAAAATATCAGAATGAGCTGGCAAAGAAACTGACCGAACTGGTCCCTTCCTCCGAGCTGAGCATTTTCCTGAAAACAGGCTCTGACGCCACCACCGCGAGTATCCGTATTGCGAGGGCCTATACCGGCAGGATTAAGGTTATGCGTTGCGGCTACCATGGATGGCATGACTGGTGCGTTGAAATGAAAGGCGGGATCCCCCCTAAATTTTACGAAGATGTGTTTGAGTTTCAGTACAACAGGCTTGATCAACTGGAAGAGCTCATGGCGACGTACGGCCAAGAGACCGCAGCAATCATCATGACGCCGTTCGGTCATCCAAACCATCAGAAAATGCAGGAACCCGAGCCTGGATTTCTTGAAGGGGTGAGGGAGCTGGCGGACAAGTACGGGGCGGTGCTGGTCTATGACGAGATAAGAACCGGTTTCAGGCTCCGAATGGGTGGCGCCCAGGAGCTCTACGGCGTGACCCCAGACCTGACGGTGCTGGGAAAAGCGATCGCCAATGGATACCCGATTTCCGTGGTAACCGGCAAGAAGGACGTCATGATGATGGCTGAAAGCAATCTCTTTATCTCGTCAACCTTTTTCCCGAACAGCGAGGCCTTTGTGGCCGCCTTGAAGACCATAGAAATCCTTGAACGGGATAAAGTCCTCGAGAATATCTGGGAAAAAGGCGAGCGTTTCATGGGGAAGATCAGAGCACTTCTCGACAAATACCTTGTGGGCGCAGAGCTTACAGGTGTGGCCCCCATGTTTTACATTACCTTTGAAAAGGACGAAACAGGGGCATACAAACGCAAGCGGAAAGATTTTTATACCCAGCTCATCCGGAAAGGGTTCTTCTTTTCACCGCACCACCACGCCTATATCAGCTTTCGGCACACGGAAGAGGACCTGAACTTGACCCTGACGGCCATTGAGGAATCTCTGGCATATGTGAAAGAGAAATATTAGCCTTCCTTCCTGACGGCCGTCATTTCCACGACTACGTGGCCCCAGCCCCCGCAGGCAGGGCCCACATCAAAACAGCCGGTCCGGTTAAAGACTACCTCATTGGGGTCTCTGCCGTTCATGAGGTTTTCGAAAAAGGCATTGATCAAGAGGAGCAGATTGGGCAGGAGAAACGAGCAGATCCGCTCGGGTGACTCCCTGGTAAGGAGATTGCCCGAGGAATCAAAAAAGATTTTCTGACCCAACGTATGGCCCGAATGACAGCCCCTCGACTCGATTACTTCTGCCACCAGCCGGTACTGAGAA
>QMLQ01000180.1 GCA_003646815.1 Deltaproteobacteria bacterium
GGCCAGAAAGAGATGGTTCATGGTGGTGTTGCCCGCCACTGCCATTCCGGTAATTTCCATGGGATCGATTGAGTGTTTCCAGCAAAGGGAGTGCACCTCCCGGTTAAGGCGGTCCCGCACGAGGGCCTGAAGCTCTTGGAGTCCTCCCTCCTTGCCGGCGTAATGGATCCTCGTCAGAATGTCCGGGCCGATTTTTATCTGGGGGTTGTGAAATGATGTTTCATCAACCGTTTCATGGGTGGAAATATTCAGGAACCGCACCACGACTGTGGAACTGCCGAGGTCCACGGCCAGGCCGTAGAGGGGGGTGTTCGCGGAAGGGGAAAAGACCCCGGAAAGATGGAACCTGCCATGATTCTCGTAAAGGACCGCCTCCACCTGGTAGTCATGTTTTCTGAGGATGCCCGGGAGCTCTTTGGCCAGCGAGAAATCAAGAATAATTTCATGTTCAGGGAGGATTTTCCGGATGCCTTTCAGCAGCCGGTCGACATCCGCGGTATTGTCGTTCAGGCTGGGCGGGACCATGTCGGGTGACACTTTCCTGATCCAGCCTTCTTCCTGTTCATTTCCTGTTGTTGATTGCATTATTCTCCGATTATTTTGATGAGGGCACGTTTTTTTCTGCGGCCGTCGAATTCTCCGTAAAAAATCTGCTCCCAGGTTCCCAGGTCAAGCCTGCCGCCGGTGACTGCCACTACCACCTCCCGGCCCATGATTTGCCTTTTCATGTGGGCGTCAGCATTGTCTTCACCCACGTTATGCCGATACTGGGAAACTGGCGCGTGGGGAGCGAGTTTTTCCAGCCATACCTCATAATCGTGATGGAGGCCTGATTCGTCGTCATTAATGAAAACCGATGCTGTAATGTGCATGGCATTCACCAGCACTATCCCTTCCTGTATCTTGCTTTCCCGGAGGGCTTCTTCAACCTCGGGAGTGATGTTCACAAATGCCCGCCGGGTTGGGATGTTAAACCACACTTCTTTTCGGAAGCTTTTCATACTCAATACTCCTCCTTTTTGCAACTGTTGAGTCTCCATTGATTCGGTCAAAAACATTGAAAAGATTTAAACGATACCGAATCGCGACGGGGAGATCACTGTTCCGGACAGGAAAGGTGAATCGTGCTGTGGGGGCAGGGAAAAGATGCATGAAAACGGAGGAAGGGACGGTCAGCAGGTGTGACTGTCCAGGATCTCCCGGAGCTTCTGGGAGAGCATTTTGATATTGAAGGGCTTCTGGATGAAACCGTTGCAGCCACGTTTCAATATTTCAGATGCTTCGCCCCGGAGACTGTATCCCGTGGAAAGGAGTACTTTCACACCGGGGTCGATTTCCCGCAACTGGTCATAGGCATCGCCTCCCCCCATGCCGGGCATGATCATGTCAAGGACCACGATATCCACTTGGTTCTTGTTGGACCTGAAGACTTCGATGGCCTCCGGGCCGCTCCTGGCGGTCAGGACTTTGTAACCAAGAGCCTCCAGGATTTCAGCACCCACTTCGATGATCATATCTTCATCGTCCACCAGCAAAACGGTCTCCGGGCCTCGAAGAATGACACCTTCCTGACCAGCGTCTTTCTGGACCGTCTTGTTGCTGGAGGGGAGATACAGGGTAAAAGTGGTGCCTTCCCCGATCTTGCTCTCGACTTCAATAATCCCGTTGTGATTCTTGATGATGCCATAGGCTGACGCGAGCCCGAGGCCGGTTCCGCGGCCCATTTCCTTGGTGGTGAAGAACGGTTCGAAAATCCTGCGCCGGGTATTTTCGTCCATCCCGAGCCCGCTGTCCGAGACGGATATCTTTACGTATGATCCGGGACTGAGTCCATAAGGACTTACCGCAGCGGCATCCAGGGTCACATTCTGTGTCTCCAGTGTAAGATTTCCGCCTCCGGGCATAGCCTGCCAGGCATTCACAAAAAGATTCAGCAGAACCTGCTCAATTTGCCCCTGGTCGGCCTCCACCGCCCACAGGTCTTGTTCGAATTTGGTCGTTATAATAACTTCCTTCTTGGTCCTGCCGAACATGGTTGCAGTCTTATCCACCAGTGCATTCAGATCGACCGGTTTGACATCATACTTGCCTCCCCGGGCAAAGCCGAGCAGTTGCTTCGTAAGTTCAGCCCCGCTTTCGATATACTGCTCGATGCTCTTTAATTTTTCGTAGTGGGGATGATTGGAGTCGATCTTGAGCAACATGAGAGACGTATATCCCTGGATGCCCATGAGCAGATTATTGAAATCATGGGCAATACCGCCGGCAAGGGTCCCTACGGCTTCCATTTTTTGGGCCTGCTGGAGCTGGGCCTCAAGACGCTTTCGATCACTGATATCCCTGACAACACCGTGGGTCCCCAGATATACCTTATCCGGTTCCAGGACCGGTTTGTCATACATCCCGGTCGCCTTGAGTTCTATGGCTAGATGGCGGATGTCACATGAACGGAAGGCATCATGACCCTGGGCGGCTTTCAAGCGCAGTTGGACGCCGGTGGCAGCTCGCTCGCCGGTCCTTCTTTCATTGAAAACCCATTGTGCCCGATCGATGTCTTCATCGTGGATTATAGTGGAAAAGTGCTTTCCGATGAGCTGGTCTGGTTCATATCCCAGGAGGCGTTTCACCGCGTGGCTGACAAAGGTAAAATTGCCGTCTTCATCAAGGGTATAAATGATGTCAGGGGAATTCTGGACCAGGTAACGGTACCTCTCCTCGGACAGTTCCAGTTTCCCGTTGATGATCTCTTTCTCGCTCTTGAGCTTTTTCTGGTCGAGTGCGTTTTGTACCGTCTTGAGGAGTTCTTCAAATTCAAATGGCTTTCTCAGGTAGTCATAGGCGCCTCTTCGAAGTGCCCCGATGGCGGAATCAAGCGACGCGTGGCCTGTTATAATCACGACCATGGTGCCTGGACTTTTTTCATAGATATATTCCATGAGCTGATGGCCGTTCATATCTGGAATAATCATGTCCAGGAGGGCGAGGTCAAACTGGTATACCGACAGGATATCCTTGGCTTCCTGCCCGGAGCTGACCGTATAGACGTCGTATCCTTGCTCATCCAATAGGAGTTTCAGGCTGTCACGAATACGGGGTTCATCATCAACGATCAATATCTTGGCGGGAAAAGACATGGCCTCTCTCAAAGAAGTTGGTTAGCTACAGTTCGTTAGATTCTCAGAGGCAGCCGGATTGATGCCCATTCATCCGGTACCTGTCCACCTTGTGTTTATCGCTTCTCATTGACGGGCAAAGAGATCTTGAATAGGGTTCCTTTCCCTTTCTCGCTCTCGCAGGTCAAAGTGCCTCCCAAAGCCTTTATTGTCTGAAACGCAATGGAAAGGCCCACACCGGAATGCCCTTCCTTCTTGGACGTGACAAAGGGCTCGAAAAGCCTTTCCTTTATCTCATCGCTGATTCCAGGACCATCGTCCCGGATGATAATTTCTACGTAGGAGTGAGTCCCGTTTTCAGTTGTCCCGGTGCCATTCTGGAGGTCGGCCGAAATGATTCGGGTGGAAAGATAAATGTTGCCGCCATCCTGCATGGCCTCGGCAGCATTCTTGATCAGGTTGATAAACACCTGTTTGAGTCCGTCTTTTTCGGACACGGGATGGGGGATAGTGGGGTCAAGGTCTGTGTGGATGGTGACCCCTGCCTTTTCTGCCAAGGAATCTTTTGTAATCTTGACCAGGTCTTCTATCAGGGCGTTCATATCCACCTGCTCCAGTTTTGGTGTTCTGCTCCTGGAAAATGCGGTGAGAGTTCTGAGTATCAGGGCAATGCGATCAATTTCCTCATTGATAATCCTTATCTCATCTTGGGCAACATTTTCCGACGAGAGCTTCATGCTGAGGATCTTGAGATAGTTTTTTATAATACTGAGAGGGTTGTTCACTTCGTGTGCCACCCGGCGTGCCATATCGGAGGAAGCAATGGCGCCTTCCGACTGGATTTTCTGCATGTTCTGGCGACGAAGTAAATTGGAGTGGAGCGCAATGGAGGCCTGCTTTATGAAAAGATCAAGGAGTTTGCGATGTCGCTGGAAATCATTCAACTCACTGCTGTCAACACCCAGGAGAATGACCCCGATGGAATCACCATTCGCCCGTAAGGGAAGGCACAGGATTCCTTCCTTGTCCAGGAAATGGATAATCTGTTCGTCAATGAGAGCGAGAGGCGAATCCGGGGACGTATTTATGGAATTCAAGGGCACACACTGGTTGAGGCAGGAAACGAAGAGACTCTGTTCGGCGTCCATAGGGATCAGGAGTCCATCGACAATGGCTGATTTTCCTTCCCCTTCAACAGATCTTCCCACCAATCCTTTCTTGTCTGGGTCCACGAGAAAAAAGAAGACATCGCTCGTGTCAAACAGTACGCGGAAGCCGTGCTCAAGGGCACGCAGGATTTCCATTTCATTGTTCGCCTCGAGCAGATCCTGGAGGGTGCCGAGCAGGAGGGAAACATTTCTTACTTCGCTGATGAGGTCCCCTTCGATCTTGAGGTCTTTTTCGCTTATTGCGGCATCGGTCCCTTCCGGGGGTTCGATCTCGATATCGAGGGAATTGGCCACTTCCACCACTTCCTGGTCTGCCTGGTTCTGGATGGCCTCAAGTACATCACGGGAAAGTCCAAGGACTTTCCCGGCCGTCAGAAGACCTCCGGTAGGGGAGGTTGTCGGCCCTTGAGAAAGGGTGTTGGCCGCAAAAATGATTTTTACAAGGGAAAACGCTCCCATGATTCTTTCTACGGGTTCGTGATGGTACAGGACGGCGTCTGAGACAAATGACTGGAGATTCCAGCGCTGGAGGAGCCACGCCCCGACCTCGCAATGATTCAGCCCGAGTCTCATTTCTCCGGCCAGGAGGAGGTCCGGACGATCCACGTATTCTTTAAGGAGTGCACCGTATTCTTTCCTGAAGTTAACCCACAGGACCAACCGGCCGATATCGTGGAGCAAGCCTGCCAGAAAGGCCTCTTCAGGGCCCGGGTATCTCAATTCACGCGCCAGGAGCCTTGCGGTTACCGCGCACCTGAGCGAGTGCCACCAGAAGAGTTTCAGGTTCATGGTGGAATTTCCGGCAGTACGGTCGAAGGCCCTGAGGACAGATGCGCTGATGGCGGTATTTTTCGTTGTGTTCGTCCCCAGGTAGCTCACCGCCTGTTTGATGGTCCCGATTTTTCTCGGCAGGGCATAGTATGCGGAATTGACAAGACGGAGGATCTTGCCGCTGAGAGAGGGATCTTTTTCAATGATGGTAGAGACTTGCTCGAGGGACACGTTGTCGTCATTGCAGGCCCTGATGAGCTTGATCAGGATATGGGGAAGGGTAGGAAGATTCCTGAGGGTTGAAACCTTTTCGCCTATGGATTTTTCCAGGTCAGCCATGGTGGCAGTATAAACAAAAAATGTTTGAAGTCAAGGGAATTACGATAAATATACGCAAGATATTCGCATGTTATCCCTTTGCCTGCAATATTTTGTACTCGGTGATTATCAAAAACAGCGGGCCGCGTATTGCTCCCCATGCATTCCCACTTCCGCATCCCATGACCAACTGCAAATGTGATGCCAAAAAACGAACCTCTTGCCCCTCCCTTGCGCATTAACCCCCCCGGCCGCCTTGCTGAACGGCGGTTTTGCCGCAGGCGTGAAGCCCCTCTCGTGTTTGCAGAAAGATTGCGGGGGGCCCTTCACCAGATGGCTTTAAAGATTTGAGGACAGGCGGAAGAGTGTTGACAGACCAGACTGGAAGAAGGATAATAAAAAATTCGGATAAATGACTAACTTGCTCACTTTACGGGGTAAATTGCTTATGCCGGAGGATCGGCCTCTCATTGGTATCACCATGGGGGATCCTGCAGGGATCGGCCCGGAAATCATTGCGAAGACGCTGGCAGATGGCCGGATATATGAGATGAGCCGGCCCGTGGTGCTGGGGGATCATGCGGTGCTCGGGGAGGCACGGGAACGAGCTGGTTCTCCTCAGAGAATTAACGTGGTAAAACAGCTCGTCCATGCAGGCGATAACCCCCAGGAGATTGATCTTCTGGCCGTATCGCATCTGGGGAAAGGTGCCATAGTCCCCGGGCAGCCGACGCTCGAAGGGGGCAAAGCCATGATGAACTCCATTTTCAGGGCGGTGGAGATGGCACAACAGGGGGAAATCCAGGCCATGGTAACCTGTCCCATCAGCAAGGCGTTGATGCAGCAGGTGGGATACTCCTATCAGGGGCATACCCAGCTCATTGCTGACAAGACCGGTACGGAGAACTACGTGATGATGCTCGCCGGAAAACAGCTTCGTGTGGTTCTTGTTACCATTCATTGTGGATTGAAGGAAGTGCCCGGACTGCTGGATACGGGAAAGGTGTGCCGGACCATCCGGGTCACGGCCCGGGCACTTGTGCAGGATTTCGGAAGGACATCTCCGGCAATCGGGGTGGCGGCCCTGAATCCGCACGCAGGGGAAGAAGGTATCTTCGGATCTGAGGAGCACGACATCATTCTGCCTGCCATTCAAAAAGCGCGAAGGGAGGGCGTTCACGTTGACGGTCCGTTTCCCGCTGACACGCTTTTCTGGAAGGCAGCGGCAGGCCGGTACGAAGCGGTGGTTGCCATGTATCATGACCAGGGATTGATTCCACTCAAGCTTCTCCACTTCAGCGACGCCGTTAATGTAACACTGGGCCTTCCCATCATCCGTACC
>QMLQ01000181.1 GCA_003646815.1 Deltaproteobacteria bacterium
CAACATCAATTCTTACCGGACCGGTAACACCCACAACCCTTGAACTCGCCCTTGAGATCACGGTTTCCTACAGTGACAGTGAAGGGAAGGAATCCATAGACATGGCCATAAGCGGGGAAAAAAGTGAGAGTGCAGCGGTCGTGCCGGGAAGGCATAAAGGCTCTTTCAGGGAAATGATGATCTGAAACGCGCCGTTCACATTCGCAAAAGCCTTGCAAGAAACGATTTTTGCCGCATCCGCTCCAGCTTCTGTCTGTTCTCATCAAGTATTTTTCTCTGGTGATTCACCTCTGCCTGAAGTTTTTCTTTCAAATCAGAAAGCTTATGGGACCTGAGATTCAATTCAAGAATGGAGATCTTGTCCTCACGTGTTTCAAAGGTGGATTCCATCTCCAAGGTTTTCGAACGAATGTCCTCAATCCTTGCCCTTAGCCCGGCAAGTCTTGCCTGCTTCGCTTGAATGATATCCTGGGTTTGATGTATCTCTTTGAGTACATCTTCTTCTTTTTCCATCGTGATAAACAAGGAGAAAAAAGTAATCAAACAAAGCAGAAAAAAGATGAAGACGACTCTCGTGGCCACCTTGTAGGTGGTTACGAATCCATGGACAACGACCTTCAATTTTTCAAGAACACGTGACAGGGTATCCCGGGCAGTATACGGAGCAGCTTCACCTTCAACACGATCCTTCAAGGCCTCAAGACGCTCTTTCAGAAACTGGACCTTCTCTTGGAGCTGCCTTGCGATCTTTCCCTGCCTGCAGTGGTCTTCCAGTTTTCCTTCGGCCTCCAGCAAAGCTTTGGAAAAAGCGTCGAGATCCTGAAATGGTTCATCCATATTGATCTCGTGCATTGGTTTTCCAACAAACCGTTCTTTCAGCTCCACTGACCAGTGCTTCAGGGCATCACATGTTCTCTCTATTCCCGAAGCCATTTTCTGCAGGAACGGCTTAGCGCACAGGTACTCACCGGCCATTTCCAGTAAAATAATCCAATCCTTGAGTTCACCCAAGGCCTCGTTCGCCTGAATCTCAAGCTCGCTCTTCTTGCCGGACGGTCTCTCCCCCATGCTCACCCCAGTATGCAAGATTTGCTCCACTAAGGCAGGTCATTGCCTTACGAGTAATTTTGCGTTCAAAACGAACACAAAACTTTTCACTGTGATCGCATTCAATGTCAAAATCCGAATGTCAATTCAATGTCAAATAGCACATGACCAAATGAACAAAAAGTTCACCCCGATCAAAGTTGCTCTATTGCCTGTTGTTACAACAAGCAGGTGACCGGAGCATGTTTTGTCATTGAGGCATTTGGATTTTATTTGACATTTGAGCTTTGACATTTGTCATTTCCGGCTTATCCGGATTAGGTTATCAGGGATTGAAGAGCATGCTCCAGTCTATCTCTGTATCGCAAACACATTTACCGTGAAAATCCCCCCGGCGGCGGCCGAATATGCGGACTCAATTTTCATATCCGGGGGTGGCTGGGCTTGTTTTGGTCCAGCCATGCTGGTTTAGTCCAACTTTACATCGCACCGCAGACACCGGCTGCATTCTCTCCGGGCAGTCTCCTCGTCCAAGCCGAGTTCCACCTCGGCGAAACCCTTGATGCGTTCATCAGGCGGCAACTTCGGCATCTCTGCCATGGGCTGCTTAATAACTTCCTCAGGAACCTCCATGGTTATGGTTATCTCTTCCCTGGGTTCCTCTTCCGGGGCTTCTCCCCGTATTCCTGCCAGGTACCTGTCGATCTCTTTGGCCGCCCGTCTTCCAGCGGCCAGGGCATCGACGACCCGGGCCGGGCCGGTAACTGCATCTCCTCCGGCAAAAACACCGGGCAGGTTTGTCTGCAATGTCAATCGATCAGTCTTGATCGTGTTCCGGTTGCTCTCAATTGACTGGGTAAAACTCAGGTCAGGCGCCTGCCCGATGGCCGCAAAGATAGTATCGTATTCTTCTGCCAGGACGCACCCCTCCACAGGGACCGGCCTCCGCCTGCCGCTGGCGTCGAATTCCCTGAGTTCACACTCATCCAGTTCAAAAACCAGCTTGCCGTTTCGCTCAGAGATGGACTTCGGAGCCACCAGGACCCTGAGTTCAATGCCCTCTTCCAGCGCATCCTCTATCTCATCTTCGTATGCCGGCATGTCTTTTCTCTCACGGCGGTAGAGGACTGTAACATCAGCCCCCATTCTTCTACACGTTCTCGCTACATCAATAGCGACATTCCCTCCACCTACCACCGCCACCTTTTTCCCCACCTCCGGCCCGGTTCCGAGCTCCACTTCACGCAAGAATTCAGCACCGCCCAGTACGCCGGGAAGATCTTCCCCCGGGATCCTGGTTGAAAGGCTCTTGTGTGCGCCAACAGCAACAAAAACCGCATCAAACTCTTCCATCAACTGATCCAGGGAAATATCCCGTCCTACCCGTTGACCGGTCTTTGCGTGCACCCCGGCATCAAGAATGAACTGAATTTCCTCATCCAGGATGTCTCGGGGCAGACGATATGCAGGTATGCCGTACCGAAGCATCCCTCCGAGCTTGGGAAGCTCTTCAAAAATGGTGGGTTCATATCCCAGCAATGCCAGGTGATAAGCGGCTGCCAAACCACCCGGACCGCCACCAATGACCGCCACCGTCTGGCCTTTGGGTGCGGCCTTGCTGATCGTTATCCTGAAGCCCTTTTTCCTTGCCATGTCAGCGGCAAAGCGCTTGATCTGCGGTATGGCCATGGGCTCATCAGTCTGCCCTCGCAGGCAAACTTCAGTACAGGGGTGAGTGCACACGCGGCCACAGATTCCCGGAAGAGGGTTGTCCTGATAAATAAGGGAAATAGCATCATCGTACCGGCCCTCCGCCACCAGGGAGAGATACCCCGGCACCTGCTGTCCCACAGGACAGGCATTGATACATTTAGCCTGATAAAGATCCGCGCAGATACCTGCAGCACAGTGTTTTTCAAGGATATGCTCTTCATATTCTTCCCGAAAATAGCGCAGGGTTGCGAGCACGGGATTAGGGGCGGTCTGTCCCAGACCGCAGAGCGCGGAGTCCTTTACAAATGTGGCCAGCTCTTCCAGTTCATCAAGGTCGCTCATCACCCCTTTTCCTTCGGTGATCCTGTTGAGGATTTCCAGCATTCGCCTCGTTCCTTCTCGACAGGGGGTACACTTCCCGCAGGATTCTTCCTGGCAGAAATCAAGGAAAAATCTGGCCATGTCCACCATGCAGGTGGTTTCGTCCATGACGATCATTCCACCCGAACCCATAATGGCACCCACTTTTGCGATGGCTTCATAATCCGTCGGGGTATCAAGGAGATGCCCGGGGATACAACCTCCCGATGGGCCCCCTAACTGGACTGCCTTGAACTTCTTGTTCCCGGGGATGCCTCCACCTATCTCGTAAATAATATCCTTGAGCGTGGTGCCCATTGGCACCTCCACAAGGCCGATATTGTTTACCGCACCGCTCAGGGCAAAAACTTTTGTCCCCTTGCTCCCCTCCGTGCCGACGCTGGCGTACCAGTCACCCCCTTTCAAGATAATCTGGGCAACGTTGGCAAGTGTTTCCACGTTATTGAGAACGCTCGGCTTTTTCCACAGTCCCTGGTGCGCAGGAAACGGTGGCCTCGGTCGCGGCATCCCCCGTTTCCCTTCAATGGAATGCATAAGGGCCGTTTCCTCTCCACAGACAAAAGCACCGGCCCCCTGATAGACCTCCAGATCGAAATCAAAACCACTGCCGAGGATATCTTTTCCCAGAAGCCCGTATTCCCGTGCCTGCCTGATGGCAATGTCCAGCCGCCGCAAGGCCAGGGGATATTCCGCCCGGCAGTAAATGTACCCGTAGTGGGCACCGATTGCCTTGGCTGCTATGATCATGCCTTCCAGAACGGCATGAGGGTCCGCCTCCAGGACACTCCGGTCCATGAAGGCGCCGGGATCTCCCTCATCCGCATTACAGAGTACATACTTGATATCGCCCTCGGAGCGACTGGCAAACTCCCATTTCAGGCCGGTCGGGAAGCCTGCGCCGCCACGTCCCCGCAAACCTGACTTTTTCATCTCTCCCACGATCTCTTCCGGGCTCATTTCCAGAAGGGCCTTTCCCGCGCCCTGGTAGCCGTCCCGCGCAATGTATTCATCTATGACCTCAGGATCAAGGATCCCCCGATTTCTCAGGACCCGCAGAAGTTGCTTGGAAAAAAACGGGATCTCTCCCAATCCCGGGATGGTCTCGAAAGAAGCAGGTTCCACATAAAACAATCGTTTCAGCGGCCTTCCCTTCAGCAGGTGCTCTTCCACCAGCTCCGGCACATCCTCCACATGGACTTTCTGATAAAAAATGGAATCAGGCTGGACCACGAGGACCGGGCCCTGGGCACAAAACCCGTTGCATCCCGTTTCAATCACCCGGACTTCATCACCCAATCCCTTGTCCGTGATCTCTTTTTCGAGCGCTTTCTTGACCTCTGCGCTTCCCGAGGCGTGACACGCCGTACCTCCGCAGAGGAGCAAATGAGTTCGATACGTCTTCATATAACAGCCTCCTTAAATCCGATCTATTCCTGCTCGTTCTGTTCCTCTTTCATTCTGGCCAATGCGAAATCCGTTTGCACTTCTCCCAGCAGAATATGCCGCTTGAAAACCTGCCGCATCTTGTTGGCATCCATGTGCTGATAGATGACCGGATCCTTGCCCTGCATCTCCACCGTGACATTGGGCTCACTGCTGCACATGCCCATGCAGCCTGACACGACTATGCGGATATCCTGGCGATCCGTTTCGTTCATCTCGTCGAGCAGTGCGTCCATGACTTCCCGCGCCCCCGCTGCAATCCCACAGGTGCCCATATGCACGGTTACCTTGACCGTGGAGCCCCCTTCCCTGAGAGCGGTATCTTTCTTTACTCTCTCTTTGATTTTCTTCAAATCATCGATCGTCAGCTTTCCCATTGTTTTTCCTCCAAATCATAAGAAACAGCCGGGATGCTGTAACCAACGGCTATCCCCTCGTCTTAAACCTTTTCTCTTCATTTTTGATTACTTCTTCGAGATATTTAAGCACCTTCGGCTCATTGATCGCTACATCATCCAGTTCTTTCTTAATTTCCCGCGTGTCAAAATAAAACTCTTCGTTGTCCGCGCGATGGATGTAAGCCAGGTCCACCTCGGGATGCCCTGCAATCAGGGCGATTACGCATCCCGCCATATTCCCAAGCGGCGGAAGGTCTATGTGGTCCAAGCGGAAGGTCGCCACCACCCGGGTTCCCTCTCCTTCCCGGGAAGTAATGGAAAAAGTACCATCGCATCGTCTGCTGGTTTCCCGAAAAAGGGATAGCCCTAACCCCACTCGACGCGTAAGCCTCGTGGTGTAAAAGGGGTCAGTCACTTTTTCGAGCACCTCTTTTTCTATGCCGCTTCCGTCATCGGTAATTGTGACGGTAAGCACATTCCTCTTTTTTTCCTCCAAGATGGAGATGGTAATGAGCCTTGCCCCTGCATCAATTCCATTTTCTGCTACATCGAGGATATGGAGAGATAATTCCCGCAATCACATCTCCACCGACCTGCCCGATTTTCCCTGGAGAGCCATGCGGATCTCTTCCAGCGTCGGTGCCTTCATCAGAAAAAACGAGACCCTTCGGCCAATGTCCCCGAGAAAATGGGCATCAGAAGAGGTCACCACGGGCAATCCAAGATCCTTCAGAATACCTTTCCCCTCACCCCTGGCCCACCGGGGATCAGAAACCTCGACACCGTCCAGGTGAACTCCGGGAGGGACAAAACCCAGTTGACTCAAAAGGCTGTAACTTGGACGATCAACGTGGGAAGCAATGCACAAACCTCCCAGCCGATGAATCGCACGAACGATCTCCTCAAGGCCAAGGTCCACTGCACCGATGAGCAGCCGGTCATTAAATCCTTCCACTTCGTCAAACTCATTGGCCCTGACCTGCTCACCAAAAAACTCCGGCCTGTTAACCCCATTCAAGGCCTCATAGACGATCTTCTGCATGGCAAGGGCCTGGCGCGCCTGGCCGAAAATAGCCAGAGAATGCACCTCCTCTCTCGAATTGATTTCCATCCCCGGAAGCACACGAACCCCCAGGGTTTCTCCCAATCGGACAACAGGAGCAACATTTTCCGCTGAGTTGTGGTCGCAGAGCGCAATGATATCGAGGCCCTTCTCCCGGCATTTTTTTACGATTTTCCTGGGACTCATATCTAGATCGCCACAGGGCGAAAGACAGGAATGAATGTGGAGATCTGTCTTAAATTTTTTCATAAACCGAGACAAGCATTCTCATCGTGTTACTCAATTCCGGCTTTGTACAGATTGCCGGCCAACTCATACGCCGCAAGAGAAGAAACAAGCAGGGGAATGCCCTCCTCTTTCGCCTTTTCCAGAGTCTCCGGATCGGGATGGTATCCGTTTGCAAAAATGATGGCGGCAAGTTCCTTGAGCAACGCAACCGCTATGATGTTCTGGTGTCTCTGGATAGTAATCCACACGCTTCCCTTCTCGGCGTTTGCCATCACATCACTGAGAAGGTCACCGCAGTACCCGCCGGAGACTTCTCTGTCAAGGCCTGATTCTCCAGTCAACAGGTCAAGAGATAATTCATGCACGATGTCGGCTAGCTTCACCTTTCCTCCTTCTGATTGACCGGCTTGACCGCTCTGC
>QMLQ01000182.1 GCA_003646815.1 Deltaproteobacteria bacterium
AAAGAGGCGTACGGGAAATTTGCAGCCAAGGGTGAGCGATGGGGACTGTTTTATTATGCCGGTATCATTTTTTCCGAGCCCCTGATTGAGGGTATCAAGAGGTGCGGCAGGAACCTTACCCGGGAGCGTTTGGTAAAAGAAATGGAAGGGATCAGGAACTTCAAAGGGGCTGGCGGCAGGATCAGCTATGCACCCTTTGACCCGTCCAAACCCTATGAATCGCGCCAGGGCATGAAAGAGGTCTTCCTGGTAAAATGCCTGAAGGGCGGAAAATACGAGAAACTGACTGACTGGATGCAGGTCAGGTAAGTTGAAAAAAGAGGGGGTCGTAAGCCTTGGGGTAGCGACCCCCTTATTATTGAAAAGCAGTCAATTCCGGAGAATGAGTACATCGGCCAATGACCTTCTTCAAAGTTGAAAACCTCTCCATATCCTTTGGCGGATTGGATGCCCTCAGCGATATCAGTTTCGAGATAGAAAAAGGAACGATTTTCGCTATTATCGGTCCCAACGGCGCTGGAAAGACCACCCTTTTTAACTGCATCAACGGCATTTATCGGCCGGGAAAAGGGCGGATTGTTTTTAAAGACAAGGAAATCCAGGGAAGGAAGCCGGACCGGATCGCCCGGCTGGGGATTGCACGGACATTCCAGAACATCGAGCTGTTCTCGCACATGAGCACCATGGAGAACCTGATGCTGGGAAGGCACCTTTTCATCAAATCGGGTCTCTTTCGGGGAGCCTTTATGTGGGGGAAACAATCCTTTGCAGGAAAGGAAGAAGTGGCCCACCGAAGAAAAGTGGAGGAGATCATTGATTTCCTGGACTTGCAGGCTGTGCGGAACAAATTTGTTGGAGGACTGCCGTATGGCACCCAGAAACAGGTGGAACTGGGCCGTGCCCTGGCCCTGGAGCCTGAATTGCTTCTCCTTGATGAGCCATGCGCGGGCATGAACTCGGAAGAAAAACAGGACATGATTTTCTGGGTAAAGGACATACAGGATGAGCTTGGGGTTACCATCTTGCTCATCGAACACGACATGAAGATGGTCATGGATATTTCAGAAAGAATCCTGGCCATCAATTTTGGAAAGACCATTACAGAAGGGACGCCCGAGGAAGTTCAGAGAAACCCGGAGGTCCTCAAGGCCTATCTGGGGGAGGATGAAGCGGTTGGGAACGCTGCTTGAAATCAAGAATATTGAGACGTTCTATGGGCTGATTTATGCCCTGCGCGGTGTTTCCCTCACGGTGGAGGAGGGTACCATCACGGCGATCCTGGGGAATAACGGGGCGGGAAAATCAACCATCCTTAAAACAGTCATGGGTCTCTTGGATGACCAGCCGGACAAAGGCACCATCGAGTTCATGGGAAAGAGGATAGACGGCAAGGACCCGGAGGTCATCGTGCGGAGGGGCATATCCTACGTTCCTGAAGGCAGGGAGGTTTTTGAGGAACTGAGCGTAAAAGAAAATCTCCAGATGGGGGCCTATATCCGCAGAGACCGGGCAGGGATAAAAGAGGATTTTGAGCAGATCTACCGGTATTTTCCGGTGCTTCAATCCCGGGAAAACCAGTGGGCGGGAACCCTTTCAGGGGGAGAGCAGCAGATGCTCGCCATTGGCCGTGGATTGATGAACCGGCCCAAGCTTCTCTTCCTGGACGAACCATCCCTGGGGCTTTCCCCTATTTTGGTAAAAGAAATCTTCCGGATTATTCCCACCATCAGGGAGTCTGGCGTGACCATCCTGCTCGTAGAACAAAATGCCCGTATGGCTCTCAATATTTCAGATACAGGGCTTATCCTGGAAAACGGGCGATTTGTCATGAAGGGGAAATCAAAGGAACTGATGGAAGACAGGGATGTGAAGGAGTTCTATATGGGGATTCGCTCTGAAGAGTCCGCCAAGGGCTTTCAGCGGTGGAAGCGGAAAAAACGGTGGAGATAAGACGTGAATATTGAAACCGTGCCAAACATGTTTGTGAAGACCGTGGCCACGTATGGCGATCGGGTCGCCATCCGCAAGAAGGAGTATGGTCTCTGGCATGATATCTCATGGAATGAATACTACAGGTTAACCAGGTACGTGGGGTTGGCCCTTATCTCCTTGGGTCTTGAGAAAGGGGATTGCGTCTCAATCATCGGGGACAACTGCCCTGAATGGGTGATAGCCAATCTGGCCACCCAATGTATCGGGGGTATCGCAGTCGGTGTTTATTCCACAAATGCCTGGCCCCAGGTGGAATACGTAATTACCAATTCCGATTCCAAGTTCTTCTTTGTGGAAAATGAAGAACAATTGGATAAATGGCTTCATTTCAGGGACAATGCGCCGTTCTTGAAAAAGGTTATCGTATGGGATCTGGAAGGGTTGCGGCACTTCAAAGATCCGAATGTCATGACCTTTGAAGACCTGCTTGAAGTGGGCAGGGAGGTGGATGAGAAAAACCCGAAATTCTTTGAAGAACGCGTGAATATGGTCAGACTGGAAGATGTTTCCACGCTTATTTACACTTCCGGGACGACAGGGCCTCCGAAAGGGGCCATGCTAACCCAGCGTAATCTCATGTGGATGGGGAAGGCCATAACTCGTGAAAACCCCATGGATGAAAATGACGAAGTCCTCTCCTTCCTGCCGTTGTGCCACATTTTTGAACAGCTTTTTTCAATCCTGGGGCACATTACCCACGGCTATGTGGTGAATTTCATAGAAAGCCCGGATACGGTAACAGACAACATGATCGAGGTATCCCCGACAGTTGGATACGCGGTGCCGAGGATCTGGGAGAAATATCTTTCCGCTGTGTATATCCGGATGTCAGACGCCACGTGGTTCAAGAGGCTTGTCTTCGGTATCGCCTTGAAGATCGGGAAGAAGCGAGCATCTCTGATGATGAGTTTCAAGCCTGTGCCGGTGTATCTGCGGGTGGCCTACAGACTTGCTTCATTTGCGGTGTTCAGGAAACTGAAAGAGCGCTTGGGATTTGACCGCATGCGCGTTGCCTATTCTGGTGCCGCCCCCATTTCCCCTGATGTGCTCCATTTTTTTCAGTCCATCGGGGTAAATCTCGTGGAAGGGTATGGCCAGACAGAGGGGACGGGAGTTACTTGTGTTTCTCGGGTGGGCAGGGTCAAGTTCGGTACGGTAGGTCCCCCGCTTTCGGGGACGGAAGTCAAGATTGCCGAGGACGGTGAGATCCTGGTACGTTCGCCGAGCGTATTCAAGGGATATTATAAGAATCCGAAATCCACGGCTGAGACGATCCGGGACGGATGGCTCTATTCCGGTGATGTGGGTGAAATTGATGAGGACGGGTATCTGAAGATCACGGACCGCAAGAAGGATATTATAGTCACGGCGGGAGGCAAAAACATTACGCCCCAGTTCATTGAAAACAAGCTGAAGTTCAGCCCGTACATCAATGACGCGGTGGTTATCGGCGATAAGAGAAAATTTATTTCAGCCCTCATCATGATTGATGAGGACAACGTGGTAAAATATGCTCAGGATCACAAGGTCCAGTTTTCAACGTACAAGGATCTCACCCGGAGCACGGAGATCAACAGCTTGATCCAGGAGGAGGTGAGGAAGGTAAACGATACTCTTTCGCGGGTGGAGCAGATAAAGAAGTTTACGATCCTTCCCAAGAAACTCTATGAAGAAGACGGAGAAGTTACTCCCACCATGAAGGTGAAGAGAAAATATGTTCACGAGGCATTCAGCGACTTGATCGAAGCCATGTATTCATCACGAAAATCGTGACCCTGATTCCTCCGCCTTTGCCGCTCTCCTTTGTTGCTGCACTATGTCTGCAGCTTGGAAAATCAGTTGCCTTCTTTCCAATTATATGTAAAATAATACTATTAAATAGCTTTTAAGTACATATGAAGATGGGTGTTCTCAGGTTTAAAGTGTTTGTGGTGCCAAGATATCTATTTGAAATTAGTTAGAATGTTTGAAATGGTAGTTGTGGCATAATTCTCGCTATGAAAGTTATGTGAAAGTGCTGCACGAAAAAATCGAGCGGAGATTTGTGTTACACAGGCAGTGGAATATGAAAGAAACAGTTTATACACATACGGATTTGCTGAATTTGACACGATGGATAACCCTGCTTTTCCTTATCGTGTTGGTGGCATCACCACATTTGCGGCAACAGGAACGGGAAGCGCAGGCAGTTGCATTCGAGAATGCTGGACAAACACTGCATGAGGATGGGAGAGAACTCCCGCCCGGAATGCAGTTTCAGCTCCTCCAGGGGGATGAATCGAGAGACTATGGGCAAGCGGTTGTCCGTATCCCGGGTCCCATGGCCCCGGTGGAGGATCGATGGCTCCTCCTGTTCCGGGGGCTTTCGCCAAAACCGGCAGGGATTCATGCTTTACCTGGGTTGTCCGGTAATGAGGCGGCTCGGGAATCGGCAAAGGTAGTGGAGTCCGATGAAAAAGAGAAATCAGCGAGCCCCTATGATGGAATTATTCGAAGGGTGGCGGAACGTTACGAGGTTGATCCTGCCCTGGTCAAGGCGATAATCATGGCGGAATCCAGCTACAATCCAAGAGCCGTGTCCCGGAAAGGCGCACGGGGCCTTATGCAGCTTATGCCAAGCACGGCCCGGGCCTTGGGCGTGGAGGACAGCTTTGACCCCGAAGACAATATAGATGCAGGGGTCAGATATTTCAAGCAGCTCCTTGAACAGTTTGACGGTAACTTGAAACTGGCTATCGCGGCCTACAACGCCGGAAGCAGAAAAGTAAGAATGTATAAAGGCGTTCCTCCCTTCAAACACACGCGATACTATGTCGCCAAGGTTATAGAATACCACCAGCGCTACCAGCAGTAAGGGTCTGTCGTGAAATAACTATTCCATTCATGACAGAACCTTCGGTGGAATGAAAAGCCGGGCTGGGAAGAGGTCCGGCTTTTCCCCCCCGGGGGGAACCCCATGGAAAAACCCTCCTGCGCTTGTTTGACATCCTACCCATTTTCCCCTACTATCGGTTCAGTATGATTTTCCAGCCGTAAAAAGGAGGAGGACATGGACCGGACCCTGACGTCTGTGGAAGTGGTGGGAATGGCCATCCGTGTGGGTCCTTAGCCCGCTTTTCTCACGAGCCTTCGTAGCGAGGTGGTGGAGAGGGCGATGGATACAAGGCGCGCGAAGGAAAATGGGTGAAGGCGTACTCGCAGTACGTCAAAGTCATTTTTCAAGCGCAACGCAGGAGCCATGGGGCTATCCACCGCCACAGTAGATTGCCCGTGAGAAATGCGGGTTAGGCCGAATCACATCGAGGGGCAAATCGCCTTGAATATGGCGCGCGGGAAAGGACCATGATGAAAATAGGATTCTTCCAGTTCGAACCGCGGTTCGGTGCGGTTGAAGAGAACCTTGAAAGGGTGCTGTCCGGCCTCCATCATGTGGAGGCGGACTTGGTTGTTCTGCCGGAGTTGGCCTTTACCGGTTATCTGTTTGAGGATCGAAGAGAAGTTATGTCCCTGGCTGAAGATCCTGCAGGTTCCATGACAGTGGAAACGCTGAAGCGTTTTTGCCATGAACAGGACATATTTCTGGTGACCGGCTTTGCTGAACGGCATGGGAACAAGGTTTTCAACAGTGCCTTGCTTATTGGGCCCGGTGAACTCGTCCATACCTATCGAAAACTGCACCTCTTTAGCACAGAAAAAGAATACTTTGATCCAGGGAACACGCCTCTCGAACCGGTGGAGGTCCGGGGGGCCAGGATCGGGATGATGATCTGCTTTGACTGGGCGTTCCCGGAGACGGCACGGGTACTTGCCCTCAAGGGGGCGGATATCTTGTGTCACCCCTCGAACCTCGTCCTGCCCCTTTGCCAGCAGGCCATGGTGACCAGATGTCTTGAGAACCGGGTCTTTGCCGTGACGGCCAACCGGATCGGTTCAGACAGCCGGCCGCGGGGAACCCTCCATTTTACCGGGCAAAGCCAGGTGGTCACGCCGGACGGGGAGATCCTGCATCGTTCCACAGAGGACCGGGAAGAACTGTACGTGGCAGAAATCGAGGTGGGTATCGCAAAAAACAAGAAAATGACGGAGAAAAACGATCTCTTCGCGGATCGGCGCCCGCTGTTTTATACTCCGCTTATGGAGAAAAAGTAGGCGGGATTGGGGAACAGGATGGAAGTCATTTCGGGAGGAAGGTATGGAGAAGGATTTTCACTATTATGTGACCTATGCCCTTGCCAAAAAGGCGGGCTTTAACAGGGAAGACTCCCACATTATTGCCTATGCTGCCCAGTACGTGGACGACAATAACGAGAGCCAGTATCCAAGGGAGGACGGCCCGCCGCAGTTTCCTTCCGCCATAAAAACCGACGATGGGTTTTTCAGACCAATCATGACCCAGTCCATGTCGGTGAAATCCCTGGTCTATGAGATACAGAAGTTCGTGTATGTGCCGTTTCACTTTATCCCCGGAGATAACAATCAGCCCATTGACGGGCAATACAACAAGTACAGCACCACGCCTGACTCGCAAAATGGCCGTACACTGCTGAGGGCCGCCCTGGCCACCGGGAATCCTTACAGGATCGGCATTGCGCTTCATACTTACGCAGATACCTGGTCACACCAGAATTTCACCGGGTATGAAGAGAAGTGGAACAGCGTTTTCTCC
>QMLQ01000183.1 GCA_003646815.1 Deltaproteobacteria bacterium
ACCATATCGGCCGTGAATTCGGCTGCGAGGCACGGAGCGGTGAATAGGAGCGCCGTCAACAAAATCCCCATACAGGTGACCCATCTTTTCTGGTTTTTTTTCTCCATTATTTCCTCCTTTTTCTGTAAGAGAAAGCCTTTTCTATCCCGTTTTCAAAGGGGGAAGCGAGAAGTGAGTACTCCCGATTCCGGATAATTGCGGTGATTATAGGGAAGGACCGGCGGCAGGTCAAGAAATGATTATATTTCACAGGGCGTTATGGGGTATCAGGGGGATAGAACTCCCGCGATACATCCCCGAGCCCCAGTTCTTCCAGCCGTTCCCTTCGGGGTTTGCCCGTTTTCGTGTCCCAGTGCATGGCCCTGTAGTAAGATTCCGCCAGGGTGTCAATGTCGATGGTCACCTTTCGGGCCGGTCCTTTCTCCAGGGGCGGGTTGCCGTACAGCCTGGGATTGGGCCTAAAATCCCTGATGGGATTCAGTCCTTCCCGCACATTGAATGAGTGTCTGAGCTTATGAACCCGTTCCGCGGCCACAAGGTATTCTTCGGGGGTGAAGCGCCAGCCCGTTGCCGCATTCATCCATTCGCACAGGGGAAGTTCCGCTCCCACCTGGGTCCCGAAAAAGCAGGCCCCTGCACAGTCTACGAGCATTTTGTAGAAACTGTCCAGAGAAAGCATCTCCCCTCTGCCCGTCGGATCGAAGCGCTTCTTGCGTGTGGTGAGGGCAGGAGTCTTGTGGGCGCGGGAGAATTTCTTGTGGAGTTCCTGGAGATCCAGGTATTGATAGGATGATATGGTATGGCGGCCCGGGGTGGGCTCACAGAAGTAAGAAATAATAAATCCCGGATCGAATTTCGGGTCGTGCATGGCGGCTTCTATCCCCCCGCAGTGTACTGCAAATTCTTCTGATCCGTTCCCGATGCGCTCGGCGGCCCGTTTTACTCCATCCGCGAGGATATCTCCCAGGCTTTCCCTGCGGACAATCTTTTCCACCAGCGCGGTTATGGCCTCGCTGTTGCCCCACCGGAGGTCCAGCCCCCCGGTGTCTTCTTTGGAGAGGATGGAGTTCTCATAACACTCGATGGCGAACGCAACAGTGCCGCCACAGGAGATGCTGTCCATGCCCGCCCGGTTCACCAGGTCGTTTATTCTGAAGATACTGAGCAGGTCATCGTTGAGGAGGAGACTGCCAAACGCGCAGAGGGTTTCGTACTCCGGTTTGTGCATCTCTTGGATGATATGGGGCCCTTGTTTTATGCTGACAATACCGCCGCAGCGCAACGGGCAGGAATAGCAGCCGTATTTCTTTTCCTGAAAGCTTATCACTGTTTCAGCGCCGATCTTCTGCGATCGCGCAAGGGGAAAATCCCGGTACCCTATTCCTCCCCAGTTTTTGATGGGACTGTCTCCGCCTTCAGCGCTCATGGCAGTCAAGGAAGAGGTCCCATACTTTTTGAGTATCCTCCTCCAGAGCAGCGCGGGCTGCCGCAGGTAGACGAATCCGTTGCGGGCGATTTTTCCAGTGAAACCAATAATTTTGTCTCCA
This sequence comes from Deltaproteobacteria bacterium, assembly GCA_003646815.1. Lineage (GTDB taxonomy): Bacteria > Desulfobacterota > DSM-4660 > Desulfatiglandales > Desulfatiglandaceae > B46-G9. The sequence continues at coordinate 1,548 of QMLQ01000183.1, forward strand.
AGAAATCGATCAAGGTTCTTCCCTTTGTCAAGTCTTTTCCGGAAAGCGCTGCTAATTTCCTTTGCGGCAGCCCTGTCTTGGACGCTCACGCGCATTTTCCCCGCGGCCACAACAGCCTTGAGGTTTTTCGATCCCATGACCGCGCCGAGGCCGCCTCGGGCAGCGAGCCGGCCACGGTCAGTGGAGATGCCCGCCAGAAGGCTGAGTTTTTCGCCTGCCGGACCGATGCAGGCCACCTGGGCGCGTTTGCCGTGCCGCTCCCTGAGGGTGTCTTCTGTTTCAATGGTATCAAGGCCCTGGAGATCAGATGCTTCTTTCAGCTCGGCCTTTTCATGGTCTAGGTAAAGGTACACGGGCTTCGGACTTTTTCCGTGGAAAAAGAGGGCGTCCACGCCGCACCGCTTGAGGGCAGGGGAGAAATATCCGCCGCAGTTGGCGTCACCCCACCCACCGGAGGCGGGTGATTTGCCCACGACGGTAAACCGGCCGGTAAAGAGGGAGCCGGTGTCGGTCAGGAGCCCCGTGGTGAAACCAAGGATATTTTCGGGACCGAGGGGATCGATGCCGGGCTTCAAACGATCCCAGAGGACCTTTGCCCCGATGCCGATGCCGCCGAGATACTGCAGGTAAAATGAATCATCCAGGAGTTCGGGAGAAATCGTCGCTGTCGTCAGATCCACGTGCAGGATTTTCCCCCAGTAGCCTTTTCCAACTGATTTCTTTGTCTCATTCATATAACTCCCCACTCTCCTGTCTCATCATTTGAACAGGTACTATCCGAATTTTGTTGTCAAATTTTTCATTTTGGGTTTAAATAAAACCAATTTCATTTCATGGATGACAATGGACCTTAAAGACAGGCGATAATAGCAGTATCAAGGGAACCAGTAAACCTGTTTTTTAGCCCGCATTTCTCACGGGCCGTCGTAGCGAGGCATCCACCGCCACGGTAGATTGCCCGTGAGAAATGGGGGTTGCACCCGGACAGGAGAAAGGCCTATGCACTGCAAGGGAAATTCGATGGGGGGACGCAGGATCGGGTGGACGGGCGGCTCTGCGGGAAGCCTGGCACTCCTTATGGCAGTCATGCTGGTGTGGGTGTGGGGCTGTTCCGAACGGGAGGACAACCAACCACCTGAAGGCAAAAACAGGGTGGTGGTTGCCATAAAGAAACCCATCCCGAAACCGTCGCCGGAGGAGAAGACAGCCCAGCCCGTACCGGAGAAAAAGCCGGAACCTGTGGTTGTGAAAGAAAAAGAGACCACAGCACAGGTACAATCGACACCTGAGGCTCCTGTTCCACTGAAACCAGCCCCGGCAAAAACACCTGCCGAAGTAAAACCATCAAAAAAACAGGAAGTTCCGCAACCGGACAAGGGATTTGTGCAGGTTCGTGACGGAGAGAGCCTCAGCGCTGTTGCCGCACGAAAGGATGTGTATGGTGATTTCCTCCAATGGCCGAAATTGTATCGCCTGAATGTTGAGCGGCTCTCCATGATCAGGACGTGGCAGGAAGTGAAGAAGAAACCACTTCCGGCCGGGCTTTCCCTCCGTTTCGAGGGACCGGAGATGGAACGGCCTCCTTTTGAAGGCGGGTCATGGGTCGTCACGGTACGTTCCTGGGAGACCCCGGGAAAATTGGCTGCACCGGCCATAAGACTGATAGAAAGCGGGTACAGGGTCTATATCGCCAGGGCTCTTGTAAACGGCAAGCCATGGTTGAGGCTCCGGGTGGGGTTTTACCGGACCAAGTCTGAGGCCCTGGCTGCAAAGGAAAAGATCGGGGAGCTCCTGGGGAACAATGACGCATGGATCGCCAGGGCGGGAAAAACGGAGATCGAAGAATTCAGCAAGGATTGAGGTGCCATGAAAGGAAAAAGGATTGTTATCGGGGTGAGCGGAGGTATTGCGGCCTACAAGGCTGCAGAACTGGTCCGCCTGCTTGTTCGCGAAGAGGCGCTTGTGCAGGTGGCCATGACCGCAAACGCAGCCAGGTTCGTCTCTCCCCTGACCTTTGGGGCCCTTTCCGGCAACCGGGTGGTGTCACATATGTTTGACGAGGCCGCCGGTGCCATGGATCACATTTCGTGGGGCCAGGATTCGGATCTCATTATTATCGCTCCGGCCACCGCAAACGTTATCGCCAAGATAGCCCACGGCATTGCTGATGATTTTCTTACCACCATGACCCTGGCCGCAACTGCACGTATCCTCGTTTGTCCGGCCATGAATACCAGGATGTACGAAAACCAGGCAACCCAGGAAAACCTTGCTGTCCTTCAAAGACGGGGGATTTTTGTCATGGAGCCGGGTGCAGGTCAACTGGCGTGCAGGGAGGAAGGACCGGGAAGGCTGCCCGAGCCGGCGGAGATAGTTGATGAGGCACGATGGATCGTGTCAAAACAGGACCTGGCCGGTCTCCAGGTCCTGGTGACGGCAGGCGCAACCCATGAACCCATGGACCCGGTCAGGTACATCAGCAACCGGTCAACCGGGAAGATGGGATACGCGGTGGCCACGATGGCCAGGACCCGTGGCGCTTCCGTGAAGCTGGTGACCGGGCCCACATCCCTTCCCGTCCCGCGGGGAGTTGAGGCGGAACGGGTAACCACTGCAGTGGAAATGCGGGAGGCAGTTGTGAAACACTTTGCGGCCAGTGACATTGTCGTCATGGCGGCCGCCGTGTCCGACTACCGTCCCCATGCAACCAAAGATCAGAAAATCAAGAAAGGGCCTGAAATCCAAACGCTTGAACTGGTGAAAAACCCTGATATCCTGGCTGAACTCGGAACATTAAAAGGGAAAAGAAATTGCGTCCTCGTGGGATTTGCAGCCGAAACAGAGGATCTGCTTGCCAACGCCGAGAAAAAACTGCGGGACAAGAACCTGGATATGATTGTGGCGAACGATGTGTCGAGAGAAGATGCAGGGTTTGCTGTTGACACCAATGAAGTGAAGATCCTTTTCAGGGACGGAAAGGTGGAAAGCCCGCCGCTCATGAAGAAAGAAGAAGTTGCAGACCTGGTGCTGGATCAGGCAAAGACCTTGCGGGAGGGCCGTTCGGGCCATGGAAAATGAGATCCGTGCGATCATCACGCACATGAAAGAGTGGATTGAGGTGTACCAGGATATGGGGTTCGATCCACCGCCGGTTCGGGTGCAGCGGCCGGGCTCCGGCGAGGAAGCGGGAGCGAACGGGGTTCGACAGGAAAAGAGAGCGGGTGAATGTCAAACCCTCGAAGAACTGAGGGAATTTATTGGAGATTGCAAACGCTGCAAACTCCATGTGGGACGGAAAAAACTTGTGTACGGGGAGGGAAATCCGCGTGCACGGCTGGTGTTTGTGGGGGAAGGCCCGGGCAGGGATGAGGACATTGCGGGAAAGCCTTTTGTGGGCGAAGCCGGAAAGCTTTTGACCCGCATTATCGAAAACGGAATGGGCATCCAGCGCGGAGATGTCTATATCTGCAACGTGGTAAAATGCCGGCCCCCCAGGAACCGGGACCCCGAGAGAGACGAGGTGGAAACGTGCCTTCCTTTTCTTGAGCAGCAGATCCGGATCATCGGCCCGGAGGTTATCTGTACCCTGGGCCGTGTGGCCGCACAGACCCTTCTGGATGATGAGTTCAGGATTACAAGGGATCGAGGAACATGGCGGTCATATAATGGAGTTCCGCTGATGCCCACGTTTCATCCCGCATACCTGTTGCGAAATCCGGCGGCCAAGCGGGCCGTGTGGGAAGATGTGCAGGAGATCATGCGCAGGCTCGGCATGGAGGTAAAGACGAATGCCTGAAAACCGAACATCCCAGCATTTCCTGAAAATATTGGCCTTTGTACTTTCGGTAAGTGTGGCGCTCACCTGGATTTACGGGGAGGCAAAGGGGGCGGACCAGGCATTTATTATCGAACTGGAAGGCAGCATTAATCCCGGCACGGCCATGTACGTGACGAGGGGGCTGGAAAAGGCGGACAAGACGGGGGCTCGCGTGGCCGTCTTGCGGTTGGATACCCCCGGCGGACTTGGCTCGTCCATGCGGACCATCATCAAGGCGATCCTGAACTCTCCTGTCCCTGTGGTTGTGTGGGTGGGGCCAAGGGGTGCCGGAGCCGCCTCAGCCGGTGTCATGATTACCGTTGCAGCTCACGTGGCGGCTATGGCGCCGGGGACGAATATTGGGGCCGCCCATCCGGTAACGGCAGGAGGCAAGGATATCGGGAAGACCATGTCCGAAAAGGTGGTCAATGATATGGCCTCCTATGCCCGAGGTATCGCCAGGGAGAAAAACAGGAACGGCGAATGGGTGGAGAAGGCCATCCGGGAAAGTGTGTCCATCACCTCAGAGGAGGCTGTGAAAAAGCACGTTGTAGATCTTATAGCAAGAGATATAGATGAACTGCTGAAGAAGATCGACGGACGTACCGTGACAGTGAAGGGAAAAGAGGTTGTGCTGAAAACGGCCGGTCTGGAAAAAGTCTATTATCACCAGGGGTTCCGTGATCGGGTTCTCAGGACCATCAGTGATCCCAACATTGCCTACATCCTCATGATGATTGGCCTGGCGGGGCTCTATTTTGAACTTTCCCATCCGGGGGCCATTTTCCCCGGGGTCGTGGGCGGTATCTCGCTGATTCTTGCCTTTTATTCATTCCAGACCCTCCCGGTGAATTATGCCGGGCTTCTGCTCATTATCCTTGCCATCATTTTTTTCATCGCGGAAATCAAGGTGACCAGTTACGGGATGCTTTCGCTTGGCGGCCTTGTTTCCCTCACCCTGGGATCTATTATGCTTTTTGAAAACGTCCGGGTATCACTGAAGCTGATGATGCCGACAGTGGCACTGGTGGGAGGGTTTTTTGTGATCGTGGCGGCCCTGGCGTTCAGGGCCTACCGCTGTAAGCCCAAGAGCGGGAAAGAAGGGCTCATTGGTGAGGTGGGCGTGGTGAAAGAGAAACTGGATCCTGAAGGGCTGGTATTCGTCCACGGGGAGTACTGGCGGGCAACAGCGGATGAGCCTGTGGAAGAGGATGAACGGGTGGAAGTGACTGAAATGGACGGGCTGACTCTCAGGGTCCG
>QMLQ01000184.1 GCA_003646815.1 Deltaproteobacteria bacterium
CAACAAAGTTGACTTTCCTGCTCCATTACGCCCAATGATGCCGATGCGATCTCCCTGATTTACTTCAAAAGAGATATCTTTGAGCGCCCAAAACTCCTCGATCCCTGCCGAATCTGTCAATGGTTGCCCTGATGACGCCTTAAAAGGGTGATGCAAACGTGCTCCGTACTCACCAGCCTTTGCTATTAAAGCATCCCTCAGGGTGGGAAAGCGATCTTTCCGCTTGTGGCTCAAGTAATAACTCTTAGAGAGATTCTCAACTTTGATTACAGTACTCATGCTTACCTAAATCATATCGGCAAAAGATCGCTCGGTTTTGCGAAAATAATTCAGCCCCGACCAAAACAGTGCTGTGCTGACCGCACTTGAAATCAGAAAGGTTGAAAAACTGAATGCCACATCGCCCCCCAACAATGACCAGCGGAAACCATCAATGGCCGCAACCATAGGATTCAGCGCATAGAGTAAACGCCATTTTTCAGGTATGACACGGCTGCTAAAACCCACAGGAGAAATGTAAAGCCCGAACTGTACGATAAACGGAACGATATATCGAAAATCACGGTATTTTACGTTAAGTGCCGACATCCATAAACCTCCGCCTAAAGCCGCCAGCAAGGCGATCAAAACAAAGCATGGCAAAAGGATTATTTTCCAGTCAGGTGAATAGCCGTACCAGAACATCATTACCACAAGCAGTGCGAAAGCAATGAGAAAATCGATAAAACTGACAATAGTCGAACTCATCGGGATAATGATTCTCGGAAAGTAGATTTTGGATATCATGCTGGCGTTATTAATCAGGGAGCTACTGCTGCCGGACAGTGCGTTGGCAAACAGTTGCCAAGGGAGCAATGCGGTAAGTACGAGAACCGGATACGGAGCTCTTCCTTCGGTGGGAAACTTGGCCAATTTCCCGAACACAACAGTCAATACGATCAGGATCAGAAATGGGCGGATAATCGCCCACGCCAAGCCAAGGATTGTTTGCTTGTAGCGTACCAAAACATCACGCCAAGCGAGGAAAAAAAATAGCTCTCTGTAGCGCCAAAGTTCGCGCCAATAACCTTTGAACCCTTTGGAAGGTTCTATAATAAGGTCAAACTCTTCAGTCATTGTTAAAATACCACGAAAGTTGTTACATCGAACATCACCATCAAAATCAATTTCATCAAGGAAAGCAGTGTGTTGTTCACCTGTAAATCAAACAGAGTGTAACTTGTGATCATTGCTATCATATTTCAAGAAGTTTGGATGTCGCTTGGACGACATCATCAACCGTTATTGCCTTCATGCACTGGGCACCGACAGGACATGGCGGTGTCTCACCAAATCGCGTACAGGGACTACATTGGAGTTCTTTATTGAGAACAATGTGGTTTTCCCCTTTTGGGCCCCATTTTTTTGCAATTCCCGGGCCAAAGAGAGATACCGTTGGCAGACCAGCTATAACAGCCAGATGAAGGATGCCGGAATCAGTGCTTATAAGCAAGTTGCTCCTTTCAAACAGGGCTCCTGTTTCACTGAGTGTGAGCGTGCAGCAAAGATTCAAAAGCGGACAATCTGCCTTTTGCGTAATCTCAAAACTCAATCTTCTTTCGCCTGTTCCACCCAACAGCACCGGCTGAAAACCGTTTTTCCAGAGATATCCTGCCACACTTCCCCACCTGACGGCAGGCCACCGCCGTTGTTCGATGCTCGCTCCCGGAAACAGGCAGACGATCGGTCTTTCTGTCCCATGAAGCAGCTCAGACACCTTTTTCTCCTCCTCCGGCAGGGGATGCAAATAAGGCGGCTCCCAAAGAAATCGATCAGGCCATCCCTCTATGACATGTTCAAAGAGACTCAAAAAGCTGCCCATTTCATATTGCTCTTGATGGTACTTTATTCCAATGTCATAGACGCTCTCTCTCCCGTTTGTGGCAAACCCTACCTTCACGCTCCGTCGAAAATTTGACACCAGGACGGCAGAAAGGATATGGGACTGCTCGGTATCTATGACCAATTCATAGTGGTTCCTTTTCAAATGGAACAGGTCTTTAAAATCCCTGTAGTTGAAAACTTTATCAACAAATGGAGAGGCGGAAAAGATGCCCCTATTTCTGGGTTCGCAAAGGACGTGGATCTGCACGCCGGGCATAATCTTTTTTACAACCTTCAATGACGGAATCAACAGGACAGCATCACCTATCCCGCCGGGACGAATGATGAGGATGCGTTTTACTTCATTCCTGAGACCATTGGGAAACCTTGATCTTGAACTCCGGAATGTTGCCAGGCGCAATAACGGCGGCCCCACAAGAGCATCCATCTTTTTCAGTAACGTGATGGAATGATTCATAGGTATATGTTGCTGCAGATTATAGTCAGAAAAATCAGTGTCGCGATGATCAAATGGGAGTCTTTCATCAGGGCCAATATGGGGTCACCCCCATCACCCCTATTCGTGAGCATTATGAATCTGGTAATGCCGTATGTCGCCGGAATTAGGGAAAACACCAGGAGCTGCCCTTTTTCCACGGTGTAGAGTGCATAGGTCACAATGCTGACGCCTCCCGCTGTCCATAACAGGTTATCCAGATAGGATATCGGGTAATGCTGAAGGCTCAGGCGATGATTGGGGCTGTCTTTTCCAATAACCATTATTTCCGTCTTCCTTTTTGCCACTGTTATCAAGAGGGAGAGGAAAAACACAGTGGCAAAGAGCCAATTAGATATGTATATGTCTGTTGCCAGGCCCCCGGCCAGGACCCGCATGACAAAAAAGAATGAGACGATATAAATCTCCAGGAGAGTTATTTTCTTAAAATAGGAGCTGTAAAGCAAGCTCATAAGAAAATAGGCATAGAGACAGATCAAAAAAAGGTAATGAGACAGCAGGAAGAAAGACATGCCCCCTAATATGATCACAAGGGCCAGACCAAGGAAAATCGCATCTCTCCCATTGAGGATCCCGGATGCAAAAGGCCGCAGCCGTTTCTTCGGATGGTTTCGATCCTCTTTCCTGTCCATCCAGTCATTAAAGACATATCCGGTACTCGCGGTAATACAGAACATGAATGCAGCTCCGGTCGCGTGCAGCAACAGACCCATATCAGCCAGCTTTCCCCCAAAAAACATGGGGGCAAACACCAGAATATTCTTGATCCACTGGTACGGCCGGATCACGGCCAGATAAGCCTCTACTTTTCCCATGTCACCGGTCGCTCTGAATGCCTCCGTACCGCTGTGCCGGGAGTTCAGAGGCAAGTTCCTTGTAAAGCTCCTCAAAGCTCTTTCTCTTCCGCTCGATTTTAATAATGCTTCCTCCTGAACGGGAAATTTCTTCAATATCAGACGGAAGATCTCCCTCGTTCACCTCCACTTTATAGAAACAGTCCTTCTCCCACAAAATCCCAGGGCTGCCTCTGAAAGGGACCTCTTCAAGTTCCGTGCCTAAAGGCAAACGAATCGTCATTTCGACGCATTTTTCTTCTGAAAAGAGTGTGTCCTGCACGGAACCCGTGTACTTCACCCGGCCCTCCACGAGTATTCCCACCCTATCGCAAAGGGCCTCTATATCAGGAAGGATATGGGTGCTGAAAAAGATGGTCTTACCCTTCGCCTGCAGGTCCCGGAAAAGCCGGGCAACAAGGTCCCTGCCGAACGGGTCAAGACCGCTCATTGGCTCGTCAAATATGAGCAAATCGGGATCTCCCATGAGCGCCGCCGCAATTCCAGCCCTTTGCACCATCCCCTTGGAAAAGGTTTTTATCTGCCTCCCGCCTGCCTCCTGCAACCCCACCATATCCATCAGCTCCTTAATGGCAGCGTCCTTTTCACCGCGGGGGACGTTGCGGATGTCCGCCACGAGAGACAGGAGGTCTTTCAACGACAAATATCCGTAAAATGATGGGTTTTCCGGAAGATAACCCACCCCCTGCCTGGAAGAAGGAGTACCTGCCGGCCTTTCATTAATCCAGGCCATTCCCTCTGTGGGTCTCAAAAGCCCCGTAAGGATCCTGATGGTGGTGCTCTTCCCGGCCCCATTGGGGCCAACAAACCCGAAGATTGCTCCCTTTTCCACCTCGAGATCGATTCCTTTAAGGGACTCTACCCTCTTCTTACGTACCCCTTTTTGGTACACCTTTCTTAATTTTGCTATCCTTATGGCTGCCATTTTTTCTCCAACCTTCTGCCAGTTTGCTGGTGCTGTATACCCGCCCGTCTTTGCCGATATAGAATACGCCCCCGTAAGGATCTGTTGGAATTTCGCTAATAATGCCGGCCTTCACGAGGTCACCTATCTTCACAGGACGCTTCCCGAACTTGTTTTCGTATCGCTTGATTCCTTTTTCCAGGAAAAATATTGCCTCTAATGCATGAAGCCGTTTTTCAAATTTTTTTCGAAGGATAGGATTTGCCGCTTCTCTGATGAGAGATTTCAGGTAGATGATTCCTGCCTCGGTTTGATTCCCCTGGTAAAGCATTCGCGCCGCCAGCATGGCATAAAGAGGGCTCCGTGGATTCAGCCTTGCTGCTTCTTTCATATACTTCGCCGCGTGTATAGGATCTTTCAATTGAAAATAGTAATTCGCCCCAATAAAAAAAGGGAGATACCAGTCCCATGGACGATGTTTGAACCCCTTCTTGAGCAGCCTGTTCAGCACCGGGATGGCCGGCTTTATCCAGGAGAGCGTCCCTTGTGCAAAATAGTAGCAGTCCATATTGCGGGGATCAAGATCGGTTGCCTTATTCAACGCATCATAAATGAGTTTGAGCTCGGGCGTCTCTTTTCTGAAACCGGCCTTTTCGCCAAAGTAAAATTCGGTGTTGTAAAAAATAAGGGCTGAGAGCAATTCCTTATTGCCAAACGATCCGATTCGAAGTGCAAGGATTGGGGGAAGCCGGTGTAATCGCAATGGAGGTTCATATGTTTCTTGAATTTTCGGATAATAGTACGTTGTTAATGCGACAACCAAGAGGAGCAGGATACCCAGGCCGACCCTTTTCATCAGATATCCCTTCTCTCAAAAAGGATCACTGCAAAGAAAAGGCAGACGGCAGCGTATGCGCCACCATAGGCGGCGGAAACAAGGAGAAGTCTACCGGAGAGAGGCAGACCATAGATGGCGTAGGCTTTAAAATCGAAAAGGGCGAAATTGGGGAAAATGTAGTAAATGATGTCTGACAATACTCGAAAAACAGGGGGAAAATCTTTTCCCACCATGCCGGAAGCAAGATAGCGTTTGACGGTCTGTGTATTTTCGCCGACCGCGTAGACAGCACAACTCATGAGAAAGGGGAATATGCTTGAGGTGGCGACACTGGTAAAGAGCACAATAACCGCCCCAAGAATCGCACAGGAAAAAAAAATCCCGCAAAGGGCTGAAACGAATTTCACCAACGGGAATGAGATACCATTGTTTGCTCCTGATATCATCAGCAAGAGACCTGCTGTTGAAAAAAACCCGAGAATGGCGACGATAAGAAAGATGTTCAAGAGAAAACCGGAGTATTTTCCCATGATATAGGAAGAGCGTGGGATCGGCTGGGACAAAATAAAATGATTCTCTTTGGAATCCAACTCCCGGGAAATCAGATTCAGGCCAAAAAATAAGGTCATAATGATGGAAAGGATGTGGATCACCGACAGGCCATAATTTATCGCCACCTCCACAGGCTGCCGCATGGAAAAACTGCTGAACATGGCCGTTGAGGCAATGAGCAAAAAACCCACCAAAATGAGTCCTTGCAGGAGCCTGTCACGTACTCCGCCCTTCAGTGTAGTCAGAGCAAAAGCTATGATCGATTGCACTTATTGGCTCCTTATTCTCTAGACAGGATAACAGAATAGACAGGATGCGACTCTGCTATTGGTCTTCTAACAATTTTCGGTACAATTTACAAGCGGGCTTTGTGTAGTAATCATGGCTGTGCTCGCATACCCGCTGAAAACATGATCTTGCCTGATCTTTTTCCCCAGGGCAAGATGAAGCTGGCCCTCACGATAAAGATTGAATGGGTTTCTCGTTTCCACATGGAGTTTCCGTTGCACTTCAACCGCCTTGAGAAACAGTTCTTTCCTTTCCGCAGGATCGGTTGCATCAAGCATTCTATAATCAATATTCTTTGCCAATTTTCTCAAGAAAACTATTCTCAGTCTACGGGGCAATTTCCTATGTTCCAGATTAGATCTTATATTATTTTCGAAAGCTTCACTACTTCCAAAGCCGGCAAGGTTGACCGCAGCTAACGGGTGAAATCGGCTTTTGCAACTAAGCTTCGAAGCCAATGCAAATTGTTCCTTTGCTTCTTTGGTATTCCCGGCAGCCAGCAACGCAATTCCATATTCGTTGTGACCGGGGGCAAACAAGGGAGATTTTTTCACCACATCAGCGAAGAGCGTAATATTGTTTTGCCAGACGATGTTTCTAAGCGCAGTTTGCCAACCGAAAAAAAGAACCAGGCAACCCACTAAAAAAATAAACTTCTTAGTGTATTTCCCTGCTCTGGCCAACAAGATACCAACAGCAAGGGAGACACCAACCAGGGATGTATAGAGGTAGCGTTCAGCCAGGGGAGTCCATGCCATGCGGTTGACGGCCACCACAAGCGCTGGTGC
>QMLQ01000185.1 GCA_003646815.1 Deltaproteobacteria bacterium
TCACCGATACAGAAATAGGCATAGTGACCTCCTTTCAAACACCTGAATGTGCTTTACCTTCAAGGCCGGATAATCAAGGGAGATTCATCCTCCAGCGCTTCGCCTTCTCCACTTGCCTCGTCCCTGAGTTCTTCATAATATGCGAGGGTTTCTTCCAGGAGAAACGCAAGCACCGGGCTCATGCCCTGAAAGGTATCTGTTTCGAGGACGCGGGAAGCTGCAGAAAGGGCCAGGGCGGCGAAGTTTGTTTCATCTCGTTTGTGGAACATATAAGCCATCTCTTCCAGGCGGTGTTTCAAGGTGGTCAATCTTGTATCAGGGAAGTGTTCTTTGGCCCATTTTTCTTTGATGGCCTGGATCCGTTCTTCCTGCTGGGCCTCTGAAAGCAAAAGGAGGCCTTCTTCAAGCGTATCCAACTCAAGGAGGAGGGGTTCCATTTCAGCGGGATCGATGAGCCATGTTTCCAAGGCAGGATGCGAGAACAACTTTTGAAGCTGGGACGTTGTGACGGGTTCGGAGGAATCAGGAACACCAGGAAGACTGTCAAGAATGGCTGATCGTTCCAGCACGTTCCAGCGAGAAAGCATCAGGGATCTGAATGCAAGGTAATCCTCCGGTACCTGCAGGTCACCCTCAAGGGATTTGCTGTAGGCGTTTTCCGTCAGGGTCAGGACATGGGGAATAGATGCCGGGACATTTACTTCCATTTCCTGCTGCACAGCGGTTTTCAATTCTTTCATTTTTTTCTTGCTGTAAGCGGCCGCGTGGAAATCAGTAATCCCTGTCTCATCATTGATCAGGCCGATTCCGATGTCGTACCCCGAAACCGTTTTAGGGAGTGATATGTATACACCCCGGGAACCAGTTCCATCAATAACACCGAGAAACGCCTCGGCCTCATCTGTGGTTTTTGTCTCCGGGGAGAAAGAAGGAGTCACCTTTTCACTGGTGAATGACGGCACGGCAAAGCCGTTTTGTTTGAGTCTGAATGCAGTCCGCCGGATGGCCTTTCGTACACCTTTCTGGTCGTATGCCCTATGGAGGGATCGGAGAAGGGCAACGCTGGCTTCTTGACGGGTGGGGAGATGTTCCACTAGGGTAAGCGCGAAAGCCGGGGTTGGAATTTCCTGAAGTATTTGTTCCGGGGGGACATGGAGACACTTTTCAAGAAGTGTATCCAGAAGGGCCTTATCTTCAGAGGACATCGGTTTTGCTTGATCCGATTTTTTCTTTTTCCTCTTTTTTTGCGGCATCCTCAGGCAGCCTTTTTCTGCTCAATGGCCACGTGGTCAGGGAACCCGGCTTCTTTCAAATAGACATTAATTGTCTGTCCTGGGGCGGTTTCCCAGATTCCTCCAGAATAATTGGCCGTGATAGGGAGTTCCCGGTGCCCATCTCCACGGTCCACGAGAATGGCCAGTTCTATTTTTTTAGGGCGGCCGAAGTCCATGAGGGCGTCCATGGCGGCCCTCACGGTCCTCCCGGTAAAAATAACATCATCCACGAGGACGATGGCCTTGTCATCTATGGAAAAGGGAAGTTTTGTCTTGCCAACGGACGGTGCAGGGCCAATTCTGGTCCAATCATCCCTGTAGAGGGTGATATCCAGAATTCCGAGGGGGACATCAAAACCCTTTTTTTCTCGAATGACGTTTCGTAGACGAGTTGCCAGGAACGCCCCGCCGGTCCGGATGCCCACGAGCACAAGATCCTCCAGGGATCCGTTATTGTTGATTATCTGTTCTGCCATTTCACGGAGTTTTCCCGCGATTTGTTTTTCTTCTAAAATGACCTTTTTTTCCATGGCTTATTCCCGATCGGGGCAATTACTCTGTGAGTCGGAGTATCGATATTATCCCTCGTACATTTACTAAAAAAACTTAATATATAATAAAAAATGGCCTTAAAGTCAACAAAAAAAGCCCACGCGTGCCTGATCAAGTCCGGGAGAGGCTATCCCCTGCCACTGTAGATTGCCCGTGAGAGATGCGGGTTAGGCCCCAAGAGATGATAATTAACGGGATCCAAGGTTGAAAAAATCTTCCGGCTCGGGTAATCTCTGGGAAAAAGGAAAATGGACAGGGAAGGAAACGATGAGCGAGCCAGCCGCTAGAAATCATTTTAAAAAACTCCAGGAGAAACTCGGGTATTGGTTCAAGGATTCGAGCCTTTTAAAACAGGCATTCCAGCATGCCTCGTATGTAAATGAGAATGCTGATGAGGAATTGCATGACAATGAACGGCTCGAATTCTTAGGAGATGCCGTACTTGATCTCGCCATAAGCCATTTGTTGATGGATCGTTTTCCCGATGCTGATGAAGGAACCCTTTCAAGATTTCGAGCCATGCTTGTGGATGAACAGGGCCTCTGCAGGGTTGCATCACGTTTGCATCTTGGAGATTATGTCCTCTTGGGAAAAGGGGAGGAACAGACACAGGGAAGGAAAAAGCCCTCCATCCTGGCAAATACCATGGAGGCCCTTCTCGGGGCCATGTATCTGGATGGGAACTATGAGGCGGTGTTCAAGGTGGTTCAAAGCATTTTCACCGTGTTTCTGGAACGAATTGATACTCCTGAGATGGTCCATGATTTTAAGAGCAGGCTCCAGGAAATTACCCAAAAAATGGACCGAAGGATGCCCCATTACCGGCTGGTGGATGAAAAAGGCCCGCCACATGACCGGCGGTTCGTTGTGGAGATAGTGTATGATGGAAAGATTCTCGCCCAGGGCGAAGGTCGGAGTAAAAAAGAAGCAGAACAGCACGCAGCCAGGGAGGCCCTTTTGTGTCTGGAGGCAGAAAGAAACCATTCATAGTCCCGATTTTCATCCCGAATCAGGGGTGTCCACACCGGTGTGTTTTCTGCGAGCAGGAGAAAATTACCGCTGAACAGAAAGGACACGTGGACGGTGAGCGTGTTGTCCGGATCATCAAGACCGCGATCAAGTCCCCGAGATTTGATCCTGCCCTTGCAGAAATCGCCTTTTACGGCGGAACGTTTGCCAACCTGAATTACCGGACAATTGAGGAACTTCTCGGAGCGGTTTCTCCCTTTCTTAAAAAGGGTCTGTTTACCGGGATCAGAGTTTCCACTCGTCCGGATTCATTGGACACTGACAAGCTTGCCCTGATGAAACGTAGGGGCGTCAAAACTGTAGAACTGGGTGTGCAGTCCATGAACGATGACGTGCTTTCGCAGTCTGAAAGGGGTCATTCTGCACAGGAATCTGAAAAGGCCGTGGCCCTTCTAAAAAATCTCGGTTTTCAGGTTGGAGTTCAATTGATGCCCGGGCTCCCTGGAGATTCACACGCGATTTTTCTTTCCACCGTTGAAAAAGTGGTTATGCTTCAACCCCATATGGTACGGCTTTACCCGGCGCTTGTTATAAAGGGGACCGCACTTGGCCGGATGTATGAGAAGGGGGAGTATATCCCCTTAGGACTTCCTGAGGCCGTAGAAATCTGTGCTGAGAGCTCTCGAAAACTGGAGGATGCGGGTATTCCCGTGATAAGGATCGGGCTTATGTCATCGCCCACCCTTCTCATGGAAGGTCAGATCCTGGCAGGCCCGTGGCACACGGCCTTCGGGTTCCTGGTAAGGAGCAGAATGTACCGAAAAGGCATCGCATCACAACTCCCTGCCCGCGGCCACCTGGAAAAGCTCGGAGTACGGGTACGCGACAGGGATGTTCCCCTTCTGCGTGGGTACAGGAACGAAGGAATTCAATGGATTTCCATGGTAACCGGAGCGGAAGTCGCCGGAGTGGAAGGAGACCCGTCCCTTCCCCCGGGCAGGGTGGAGGTCATCGAAAAATGACTTTCTTGAGCGGCTTTATCGCAATTCTGGGCCCGCCCAACGTGGGCAAGTCAACGCTTCTGAACAGGATTGTCGGGGCAAAGTTGTCCATTGTTTCCCCAAAACCCCAGACAACCAGGAACAGGGTTTTGGGAATCCATCACGGGGATGGATTCCAGATGATTTTCATGGACACTCCCGGGATCCATAAGACACGGACACCGCTTCACCGGAGCATGGTGGATTCGGCGTACTCAGCGTTTCAGGAGGTGGATATCCTGGTGTTGATGATTGATATGAAGGATCCTGAGGCACCCGAAATTCCTTCTCTTATCGGGGTAGCAAAGCGGTCAGAAAAACCCGCTTTGCTGGTGATTAATAAGATTGACCGGGGAAACAAGTCTGAAATTCTTCCTGTTATCGGAAAATTCAGTGATGAAGCGTTTTTTGATGCTATTATCCCTGTTTCGGCGCTGAAAGGGGACGGGGTGCCGGAATTGCTGGAGGCAATCAGGACGAAACTGAAGCCCGGTCCTCCGTTTTTCCCGCCTGACATGAGAACCGACCAGCCGGATACGTTCATGATGTCGGAGATTATCAGGGAAAAGATCTATCTTTTTACGCGCCACGAGCTTCCCTATTCCTCAGCCGTCACGGTTGAGAGGGTAGAGGAGGCTGCGGAAAAGAACCTGCTTAGAATTTTTGCCGTGGTACATGTAGAAACCCTCTCTCAGAAAGGGATCCTCGTGGGGAGGCAGGGGACAATGGTAAAAAAGATAGGGGAAGCGGCACGAATGGAACTGGAAAGATGTTTTAATGTGCAGGTATACCTGAACCTGACTGTCAGGGTGAGTAAGAATTGGAGCAGGGATACGCGCGCCCTGCGTCGTTTGGGCTACTGACAGCCCCTAACCCGCTTTTCTCACGGGCCAAACAAATCAGCCGCTCATTGAGCGGCTGATTTGTTTAGGAGAAAAGAGTAATTTGCTTTTGTCTCTCCTATTCTGCAAAATGCTTGCCATATTTTGTGTTTTTCGCAAAAATCGTTGTAACTATATAAAATAACAATAAAATATGGGTAATGACAGAATCACCGGCTCCGCATAGGAATTCGCAAAAGTACAAGATATTGTACCCGGGAAAGGCAAATTAGGGAAAGAAGTTGCTAACCTATTGAAATAACAAAAAAAGATAGGTACAAAATATTGACTATCATGTAACTATATGATATTTCTTCATTTTATGCTGCATCAGGCTCTTAGTGATGCCCAGCATTTTTGCTGCATGGGCCTGGACATTGTTGCACTGAAGCAGGGCGCGCCTGATCATGTTTTCCTCTATCTGGCTCAGAGCGTCCTGTAAAGCCACATTGGGAGGAATGAAACGATCTACATCGAAATGCGCTTCTGTCGCCCCTATCTCTTCCGGGAGGTCCTCGGGCGTAATGACCCCGTTTGAACTCAGAACAAGTGCCCGCTCCATAGCATTTTCCAACTCCCGCACGTTTCCCGGCCACGGATACTGGTACAGGAGCTTCCATGTTTCAGGCGTTAATTCAAATTTTTTGTCGCGAGTTCCTTCCGAGTATTTATCAATGAAGGCCTTCACAAGCAGGGGAATATCATCGGCCCGTTCCCGGAGGGGGGGGGCCTCAATGTGAATCACGTTCAACCGGTAGTAAAGGTCTTCACGAAAGGTTCCATTCTTGACATCTTCCTTGATATTCCTGTTTGACGCCGAAAGAACCCTGACATCCACCTTTATGGTCTTTGTACCGCCGACCCGCTCAAAGGCCATTTCCTGGAGCACACGTAGCAGTTTTACCTGGAGGGACGGGGGCATGTCTCCCACCTCGTCAAGGAAAAGGGTTCCGGCGTCGGCCAGTTCAAAACGTCCCTTCTTCATGGAGACTGCCCCGGTAAAGGCGCCACGTTCGTGTCCGAAGAGCTCACTTTCCAGAAGTGTTTCAGTGAGCGCACCGCAGTTCATTGACACAAACGGACCTTTTCTTCTTGTGCTTCCGTAATGGATGGCTTTGGCGATAAGTTCTTTGCCGGTCCCTGACGGTCCGGTAATGAGAACCGAGGCCTTTGACTGGGCGACTTTCTCGATCATATCGTAGATTTTCATCATGGGCTTGCTTTTTCCAATAATATTCCCATATGTGAAACGATCTGAGAGGGCCTCACTGAGCCTCCTGTTTTCTTTCACAAGGCGATATTTTTCAAGTGCCTTCCTGATGGTCAGCTTGAGCTGCTCATTTTGGAACGGTTTGGTGATATAGTCATAGGCATGTTGCTTCATGGCCTCCACAGCCATTTCAATGGTGCCGAAGGCCGTCATAATGATGACTGGAAGATCAGGTTTCAGCTTCCCGCACTCGGTCAACAGTTCCATTCCGCTCATACCGGGCATCTTGACATCGGTTATGACCAGATCCAGGTCCGCATTCCGGATACAGTGGAGCGCGTTCCGGGCATTGTCCGCCGTCATGATTTCATACCCTTCGGAACTCAAGAGCGCCTCGAGCACCACAAGGTAATTTTTTTCATCATCAACAATCAATATGGTTTCCATAGGTATTATCCCTTAATCCCAATATCATGAGGCCCTGGGCAGTTTAATCAGGACCGTAGTACCGGCGCCTTTCCTGCTCTTGACCATGATGTCACCCCCGTGGCCCTCGATGATTTTTTTCACGATGGAGAGGCCTAAACCACTTCCCTTGTCCTTTGTGGTGAAAAAGGGATTAAAAATGGTTTTCAA
>QMLQ01000186.1 GCA_003646815.1 Deltaproteobacteria bacterium
CTATTGTACGATCGGATTCGCTGTAGCGCTCTAAGACCTGGTGTATGAGCAGTAATTGTTTTCTATACCGTGAACAAAACCTGCACATGAAAAAATGTATACGAATTCCCATCCTCTTATGCAGCGAAAGTTTCCGGTCCAGAGATTCCGAGATCATGCGGGTGATTTCTCCGCAATTGAACATCCAGTGATGCATTAGCCGACTCCGCCAGGACTTCCCTCAACCCACTGTGACATTATAGATGAGTCGATAAGGTGAGTCAAAGAGAAAGGCAGCGCCTCAACAGAAAATCACACTGATTGTTGAACCCCATCACTATCACAAAATATTTTACAGGGAGGACATCATGAAAGCAAGAATCGATGAGGACCAGCTGATTTCAAAGGTCCTCCTTGACGAGATACCGGAGAAATACCAGGACCTGGTAAGGCAGGCCGCAAGGGAATGTACACCCAGCGCCATCATCGTTGAAGAATAATCGGAAATACTCGGGGGAATAGACTGAAGGAGGAAGGCCTCTCTCGTAAAATATCAAGAATCATTTAGTTGCATGTCCATCTGGGAAACCCCAGACCTGTAATCCGGTGAAGAGGAAATCATGGAACTGGGAAAAATCTACAAAAAGGGGAAAGAAACATTACTGGCAAAGGACGGAGGGTTCAGGCGCGGGAGTGACGTTCTCAAAGGCCTGGCCTTCGGCGCTTCCCTGGTTGGCCTGGGCAGGCCAATTCTTTACGGTCTGGCTGCAGACGGGCAACAGGGGGTGCAGGATGTGGTGACCGCGATCAACGGCGAATTAAAACGGATTCTGAGCATGGTGGGTGCCCCGGATGTTCGCTATGTTGAAAGGAATGTAATACTCTGATTCCAACGGGAATCTTTGGCATTTGTCATTTCCGGTTTATCTCGGTTAGGATACGAATGGTATCTCCGTTTCGGATGCTCCCCCCCTGGAGCACCTTCGCGAAGATGCCCTCCTTCGGCATAATGCAATCCCCGGCCTTGTAATAAATGGCGCACCGGGTATGACACTCCTTGCCGATCTGGGTAATCTCCACAACGGCAGATTTCCCCAGGTTGACACGTGTTCCAATGGGGACTTCAAGCCAGTTGATCCCCCTCGTGGCAATATTTTCGGCAAAGTCCCCGAAGCCCACTTCAAGACCCCTATCATGGGCATTTTCTATGCTTTCGGCCGCCAGGAAGCTCACCTGCCGGTGCCACGGTCCCGCATGGGCATCACCCTTGAGGCCATGGTCAATGAGCAGCTCGGCTGATTCCACGGCCTCTTTAGACGTTCCCTTTTTCTTGCTCATAGCAATGGATACAATCTCCATTTCACCTCCTTGTTTTCCTCCGCATTCACCAACCTGTGGCGCTTCCTGGCTCCCGCCTTCCTGATTTTCATGGCCGTCTCTCATCCCCGATCCAGCACCATTGCCAGGGTTACAGATTCCAGTTTGTCGTACATTGCATCCGTTGCATCTTTCCATATATCTCTGGTCAGACACGTCCTCGAACGGGTACATTTCTCAGGATGCTGGACACAATCACTGAGGTGGATGCCGCCCTCAAGCACCTGGACAATCCCGCCAATAGTAATCTTTCCCGGCGGAACCGCCAATTCGTGGCCGCCTTTCGGGCCACGGACACTCCTGATGAAGCCCCCCTTTTTCAAAGGAATAATAAGCTGTTCCAGATATTTTACGGAAATCGCCTCGTGTTTGGCAATCTCTCCTATCTGTATGGGGCCCTTCCCATAATGACGGGCCAGGTCCAGCATCAATCTCGTGCCATACCGACTTCTCGTTGAAAGTTTCATGAAGAGTTTTCCCGCAGGCCCCGCTTTTCCTAGTCTAATATTCTATACTATTTTGCTCTATTTTAATCGCATAACTGCCCCTTGTCAACAAGAACCTCAGCACAAGAATGACCGTGAGTCTGGATTCTTTCCTTGCGTCTCCGGAGGAAAAAACATAGAATCAAGAGAATTTGACAGCGGACAAATGAGCAAGGAGGAATATGATGGACCGACAAAAGCTGTTGGAAATCTTCAATAAACAACCCCGAATCGGAACACTCAGCACAGCAAACACCCAGGGCGACGTTAACGTGGCCGTCTTCGGTTCACCGCAGATGATTGACGAAAACACCGTGGTGATGGGAATTGGTGAGAATCGCTCGTTCCGCAACCTGCGCGAAAATCCCAAGGCGGTCTTCATCGTCATGGAACCGGGTGATACGATCATGGACTGGAAGGGCGCCAGGGTGTACCTGGAAGCGCTGGCCATTGAAACAGGAGGAGGCTTCTACGACCAGATCAGGGACAACATTGCCAAGGCCGCAGGAGAGCAGGCAGCCAAAATGATCCACGCTGCCGTCCGGTTCAAAATCACTGATGTGCGACCAATTGTAGAATTGTAGAACTGAGTCATGAGTCTTGAGTGGTGAGTTATGGAAAAAGGTGAATTTCAAAAGGTAGATAAATCCGAGCAAAAAATGTACGGTCCCTGGAAACTCCTTGTCTGTGGATATTCTGTTGAGGAGCAGGAACCATTCCTCTCATTTCTGGAGGCCCTCAATTTCAAAGACCTTCCGGTCGTGTTTGTAACAGAAGAAGATCTTCAGATTTCTTTGGAAGCACTGCTCAAGCGTGGGGACAAAGAAGGGTTCGGAGCCGCCTCCACCATGACCAGGACCGCAATCCTTTCCGGCTTTACCCACAATGATCTTCACAGACTCATTTCAGGGTACAGACAGTATCAACTGCCGGAACAATTGTGGGCTACAGTGACTCCTGTCTCGGAAAAATGGCCCATTGCCGTGCTGCTTGAGGAACTCTCCAAAGAGGCCCAGGCCATGAAAAAACTCAGGAAAGCAAAGGCCGAGCAGAGAGTCTAAAAATCGGCTCAGTGCCACCAGCCTGCCCCTTCAGTTTTATGCCTTCGCCCTTCCCTGCATCTTACGCCAGCCCTCTTCGGTAAACCTTCGCTCGCGATCCATACCCCATGCTTTCATGGCCCGGAGATAGGCGGGAAGGTCAACCTTTGCGAGTTTGAGGATTTCGGCGCGCTCCCTGTTTCTTGTTTCCGATTCATCCGGTGTGATCCCAACCCAGGTGGCATATCCCTCATCAAAAACCTGATCTGCGGTAACTTTTTGCGGTAAAATTCCCATGAGCGGTGCACTCAACCTGATCACCTCCATATCTAAATCAAGGATCCAGCCATTGTCGTGCACCATGCCCTCTCCATCCCGATCAACATCCTGGCTGCATTTTGGACAATAGACCTCTTTAATCGCTTTTTCATCCAATATATTTCTCCCGAAAAAAATCTCCGCCGTCTGCTCACCACACTGACATGTTTTCCTGCAACTCTGGCACATTATTGCCTCCCTTTAGTCTATCTCATGTGTAATTATAATAATTATACACTTTCTTGCGCAACATTTCATTGACTTAAGTCAATCAAGACCCCTCGGTGGGAAAATATCACGTCATCGCAATAAAGGATTGTCTCCCACTACAGAATAGGATATATTTCGAGCCTCCAATTCTTCGTTGCTGCCCTCATTTCGTTTTACCGGGGGAAAAAAGGATAAACATCTATGAAAAAAACAATACTTGACGTATCATTCCCGGGAGGGAAAAGAGTTGACGCAAAAATCGGAAATTTTGTGGTAAAGACAGATCAGCCGGTCTTATATGGGGGCGACGGCTCGGCCCCTGAACCATTTCAGTTGTTTCTTGCCTCCATTGCCACCTGTGCGGGCATCTATGCGCTCAGTTTCTGCCAGAGCCGTGAGATCAAGACCGACTCAATGTCCCTGGCCATGGAATGTGAGTGGGACGAGGAGAGAAAGAGGTATCAAAAGTTTTCAATCGACCTGAAGCTTCCGGAAGGTTTTTCTGAAAAATATAAAAAGGCGGTTATCAAATCCATGGACCTCTGCGCAGTCAAGAAACATATGATAGATCCACCGGAATTCGAGATAACCACATCATAACCCGGCGCAAGCCGGGAATAAACAAATATCAAAGCTCAAATGTCAAAAGAGATGCAAATACCTCGATGGCAAAATCATCTAACCAACAGCTACTGCAGCCAAAAGAGAATGGTAAAAATAGCAACACGAAGATAAACGCATCTATCAGATACTAAGAAGTCAGGACAAAACATGATTACGCTTCTGGATTACGGCGCTGGCAATGTCAGGAGTCTTGTCAACGCATTAAAAAGCCTCGGGGAAACGGTCAGGTTCGTTCAAAGCCCTGACGATATCCTTTCCGCGGAAAAACTCATTTTTCCCGGCGTGGGGGCCTTCGGCAGCATGATGCGGGTCCTGTACCAGAAAGAGTATGTAAAGCCGCTCAAGGCCTATCTCGATTCGAACCGCCCATTCCTGGGAATCTGCATAGGACTCCAGGCGCTCTTCGAGAAAAGCGAAGAAGAATTCGGTGTTCATGGCCTCGGGTTCATCCGTGGTTCAGTACGGCGTTTTGCCGTAGATCTTTCTGTACCCCATATCGGGTGGAACGGGCTTTCCATAAAAAAACCCTCCAGGATTTTCAACGACCTTACGGGCAAAGAAAAGTTCTATTTTGTTCACTCCTATCATGTGGCTCCTGAAGACCAAGATGTGGTCCTGAGCACTACGGATTACGGATATCCCTTCGTCAGCAGTATTCAAAAGGGAAATATTATTGCGACCCAGTTTCACCCGGAAAAGAGCGGACCCGCGGGATTGCTGATCCTGGAAAATTTTCTGAAAGCGGATTCAGTCAAGCCCAGGCAGCCGGTCCCCCAAGGAAATACAAAACTTGCCAAGAGGATCATTGCGTGCCTGGATGTCAGGTCCACCGACCGCGGCGACCTGGTGGTGACCAAGGGAGACCAGTACGATGTGCGGGAGGAAGGCGAGGTCAGGAACCTTGGCAAGCCGGTGGATCTGGCACGGCGGTACTATGTAGAGGGAGCCGATGAGATAACATTCTTGAACATAACGGGTTTCAGGGATTTTCCCCTGGAAGACATGCCTATGCTGGAAGTGCTCAAACAGGCCTCGAAAAATGTGTTTGTCCCCCTCACCATCGGCGGGGGCATCCGTGACTACACGGACGTGCATGGCAAGACCTATTCCGCGTTGCAGGTTGCATCCGAGTACTTTCGGTCCGGTGCGGACAAGGTCTCCATAGGAAGTGATGCTGTAATGATCGTGGAAGATTACCTGAGAACCGGAGATAAAACCGGCAATAGCGCTATCGAGGAAATCTCATGGGTGTACGGCAATCAGGCCGTTGTTATTTCTATTGATCCCAGGAGGGTATATGTGAACTCCCCGGACAAAACAGCGCACCCCGTCATCGAGACCAAACAGCCGGGTCCCAATGGGGAACGATTTTGCTGGTACCAGTGTACCATCAAGGGGGGCCGTGAAGGAAGGGATGTTGACGCCGTTACCCTCGCAAAGGCCTGTGAAGAACTGGGGGCGGGGGAAATCCTCCTCAACTGCATAGACCGCGACGGCACGAACCAGGGCTTCGACCTTGAACTGATCAACGCGGTGAAAAATGTGGTCACCATCCCCGTTATTGCCTCCAGCGGTGCCGGAAGCGTGGAGCACTTTTACGAAGTATTCACCAAAACCAATGCGGAGGCCGCCCTTGCTGCGGGCATCTTTCACCGAAAAGAAGTTCCGATTGGGGCTGTGAAAGAATATCTCCAGAAAAACAATGTGGAAATCAGGACCTCAAGGTGAGATAATCATGCATCGCCCTTGCGGCCTTTCTGCCGTCGCCCATTGCCCGGATGACGCTTGCCCCCCAACCCACGATATCACCCCCTGCGTACACTCCCTCGCGCGTTGTTGCCATGGTCTCTTTGTCCACCATAAGATATCCTCTATTGTCCACCTCCAGACCCGGCGTCGTTGAAGCAATTGTTGGGTTAGGCCGTTGTCCAATAGCCACAATCACCGTATCCACCTCCCGGGACTGATCCGATCCCTCAACAGGGACCGGACGTCTTCTTCCTGAGGCATCCGGTTCCGTAAGTTTCATGTCGATAACCTTGATCCCCACCACAATCCCATTCTCGTCTCCAATTATCTTTGTGGGAGCTTTCAGAAAATCAAACTGAAGGCCTTCTTCTTCGCCGTGGCGGATCTCTTCATCCCTTGAAGGCATCTCTTCCCGCGATCTCCTGTAAATAACTGAGACATCTGTTGCTCCCAGCCTGAGAGCCGTCCTTGCCGCATCCATGGCCACGTTCCCACCGCCAATCACCGCGATTTTCTTCCCAAACCGCATCGGAGTATCCCACTCCGGGAACTTGTATGCCCGCATCAGGTTTGACCGCGTAAGGAATTCATTTGCAGAATAGACTCCAATGAGATTTTCTCCCGGGATTCCCATGAAAATGGGAGCACC
>QMLQ01000187.1 GCA_003646815.1 Deltaproteobacteria bacterium
CAGCTGAAGGACCCAGTTCCGCGCGGTTCAAATTAACCCAGAGCAGGGTTTTTCCAGTTGAACTCAAGGAAGTCAGTTCCGAAACCAGGGGGTCACAATTCGAGGGTCTTCAGCTTTGGTTTGGGCGGCTGAAGCGCATTGATCCCGTTCTCGTCAGCGGCTGCCTGAGACAATTGGCCACCTTGATCTCATCCGGCCTTCCCTTGGTGGACTGCCTTGGTACTCTTGCGGACCAGGTGGAGCACCCGCGATTGAAAAGGAAGATCACCCAGATCCGGGAAAAGGTGATTGAGGGAAGTGCTTTTTACCAGGCCATGTCCGAACACCCGGACGTGTTTGATGCCGTAACGGTCAACATGGTCCGGGCAGCAGAATCGGCAGGCGGACTGGATGCAATCTTGAAGAGGCTCGCCGATTTTTCCGAGCGTTCTTTGAGGACCAGAAAAAAAATCGCAGCAGCAATGACATATCCTCTCTTTCTGCTGATGATAGCCGGTGTGATCATGATTTTTCTCATGACTTTTGTCATGCCGAAGGTCATCGGTATTTTCAAAGGTATGGAACTTGCGCTGCCCTGGTCAACAAGGATTCTCATATTGTTCACGGATTTCGCCTCGCAATGGTGGTGGCTGGTGGCATTGTGTTCCGTCGGGTGTGGCGGAATCATGATCTGGTTTGTCAAAGGGCCGGGAGCACATGCATATGACCGATTCCGGTTACGGGTGCCGGTCATGGGGAGACTCCATCGAAAAAGTGTGATGGCAAGGTTTACCAGGACCTTGGCGGTCCTGTTGAGGAGTGGACTTCCGCTTGTCCAGAGCCTGGAAATAGCCCGCCTCTCCCTCGGGAATAAGGTAGTGGAAGAGGCCGTAGAGCAGGCAACAAAACAGGTGGAAGAAGGGGCTGATTTTGCGACCCCACTGAAGCTGACCGGTCATTTTCCCCCGCTCATCGTTCAGTTGCTGCGGGCAGGGGAGCAAAGCGGGGAACTGGAGGCGATGCTTGAAAAAGCGGCCGATATATACGATGAGGAAGTGAATATGGATATCGGCTCCCTCACGTCTCTGCTGGAACCGGTTATTATTCTGGTGATGGGGATTATTGTCGCATTCGTGGTGATGGCGGTGCTTTTGCCTATCTTCGATATGAGCGCAGGAATCCGATAGCCCTTGACAACCCTGGAGTTCGATTGGTTCCCGTTTCAGGAAAAGTACTCATGGGTGTTGCTCTGCGGGAGGAGATTCAATCAAGAAAAAACGAGGGGTGATAAACATGGTCCGCTGGAGAAACTATATCATGAAAAACGGCAAATTTGATGGAGGGTTTACTCTCCTCGAAATTCTCATTGTTATTACCATCCTTGGCATTCTGGCAAGCCTCGTGGCCGTCAAGATAATGGATCGTCCTGGACAGGCCCGCACAATGAAGGCTCGGCTGGATATCCAGACCTTGGAGAATGCCTTGAAACTCTTCAGACTTGACAACTCTTTCTACCCGTCGAGCGAGCAGGGACTGCGCGCCCTAGTTGAACCCCCCGGTACGGGCCGCATCCCAGAGCACTGGCGAAAAGGTGGGTATATCGAGAAAAATCAGGTCCCAAAGGATCCATGGGGTAATGAGTATCTCTATCTTTCGCCGGGGGTTCACAATGAAGACTTTGACCTGTGGTCCTACGGTGCGGACGGGGAAGAGGGAGGAGAAGGTGAGGACATGGATGTTACAAACTGGGAATCCCAGGACCAGCAGGGTTGAGGGTTTTACACTCCTGGAACTACTGGTTGTCCTTGCCATCCTGGGAGTTCTTCTGGGGATATTTTCTTTGGGAACGGGAAGTATCCTGTCGAGCGGGGACCTGCGATTGGCAGCCCGCGAAATTTTATCGGAGGTTGCCTCTGCGCGGGGCCGGGCAGCCGGTAGTAGGTCTGAACAGGTACTTGTTTTCAATCTTGACGAAAACAGGCTGGAAAGGGAGATCAAAGAAAAAGGAGGAGAGTCGGTCTCATTCAGGCATGGGAAAAAAACGGTTCTGACGATGCCGAGAGGGGTTGTCCTGGTGGATATTCGGGTTGAAAACAGAGGGAAGTTCCAGGAAGGAAAGGCAGCAGTCCATTTTTTCCCTAACGGGTGCCTGGAAAGAATGCTCATCCATTTGAAAAACCTCAAGGAATCAGCCTATACTATTGAAATAAATGCGGTTACCGGGCAGGCGACGCTCTATGAAGGCTACGTTGATCAGGAAGAAGAAATGTAGTGGCTTTACCCTCGTAGAGCTCCTGGTTTGCCTGGCGCTTCTTGCCATAACCTTTGTGTCTGTTTTCCGGCTCCAGGCACAGAACCTGGAACTGCAAAGGGAAGCCCGTTTTATTACAGAAGCAAAGTATCTTGCCCAGGGAAGGCTGGCGCGCATGTATGCATCCGGCACAACGGGTCCTGTAAACAATACAGGAACTTTTGATTCCCCCTTTCAGGACTTGGCCTATGAAGAGGAAAAAGAGGAAGTGGCTGATCAAAAATATCTGTACAAGGTCAGGATAGTGGTCCACTCTGCTGATCAAGAGGGAGTTCAACAGTATGTCCTGGAGACATATGTTTTTCAAGGCGGGGATTAGAAGGGGAGCGGTCCTGGGCATGAGCGTGAAGAAGTGTGTCTTTTTAAGGAGACGATTCTGATTATATGAGGAGACAAAACGCAGTTCCCGGCGGGTTTACGCTTCTCGAAGTGCTCGTTTCCATGGCTATCCTGGCGGTGGTGATTGCGGCCGTGTATGAGGCATTCATCTCAAACGTCTCCTCGGTCAAGGCGGCTCGTCAGGGTGAACTCGTTAACCAGACAGCGAGGATTATCCTGGAACGTGTGTCAGAGGACCTGGTCTGTGCTGTTGTTGAAGCCGCCGGGAAACCTGACACGGTGAAGCTGGGTCTGCTCTGTGAAGATTCAGAAGAAGATGGGCATCCTGCAGACCGGATAAACTTCACGAGTTTCAGCCATCTGAACAGGCCGGGAAGCGGCCCTGTGACGGATTTGTGCGAAATAGGCTATTCCCTGGAAAAAAATCCTGACGGAAAAGGTTTCATCCTTTACCGGCGAGACAGCGCCCCTCCTGACGGAGATTTTTTGAACGGGGGGAGAAAGCTTCAG
Organism: Deltaproteobacteria bacterium; assembly: GCA_003646815.1. Lineage (GTDB taxonomy): Bacteria > Desulfobacterota > DSM-4660 > Desulfatiglandales > Desulfatiglandaceae > B46-G9. The sequence continues at coordinate 3,140 of QMLQ01000187.1, forward strand.
CTTGCAAGGAATATAGGGAGCCTGAATTTTCGCTTTGAAGATAGTGAAGGAGAAGGTGTGGGTGCGTGGGATACCCTTACCGGAGAGAATAGGGGTGCGCTTCCCTCCCTGGTTACTGTAGAAATTACGGTGCTGGACGATGAGGAGAAAGAGCACTTTTTTGTAACCTCGATTCACCCGGCGCTTTCTTCCCGAGGGGAAGGAGAGTAACTATGAATGAAAAGGGCGTTGCGCTGCTCATAACCCTGCTCATAATTTTCACACTTGTGGGAATGACAGTGGGTTTTTCACAAGAATCGGGGGTTGAGCTGAACCTTGCGGGATTCGGGCGCGATGAAGCGCGGGCTGCAGCGGCCGCTGAAGCAGGTGTTGCTTCCGCACTCTCCGTCCTGAATGCAGATAATCCGGGAATGGACAGCCTGCGAGAGGATTGGGGCTCATTTGGAAAGGACATTCCCCTTGAGCATGGGAACGAAATAGCAGTAAGCGGCTTCATAAGGGACGAATGCGGGAAGATGAATGTGAACGCATTGCTGACGACGGATGGCTCAATCGAACCTTCCCGGCGAAAAAGAGTGGAAAGATTGTTTTCTCTCCTGGGGCTTGGTCAGGAAAATCTGGACCCCTTGCTGGACTGGCTGGACAAGGATGATGACAAGCGGATGGAAGGGGCGGAAGATTTTCACTATCAGAGCCTTGAAAAGCCGTACCCATGCGGCAATGGACCATTCATTTCTCCAGGGCAGATCAAGCTGGTGAAAGGGCTTGGAAAAATATCCCTGTTCGGCGAAGAACAGGAAAAAGGACTGGATGATTACCTCACCATCTATTCTGACGGAAAAATCAATATCAATACGGCCCCGAAACTGGTTCTCCAAAGTCTCAGCGAGGCCATAGACAAAGGCGTTGCTGAAAATATTTTGGAATACCGAAAAGAGAATAACTTCGAGACCATACAGGATATCAGGAAAGTTCCGGGGGTTACCGCTCAGATTTTTGCTGCCATCAAAGACACCATTACCACAAAAAGTTCAGCGTTTACGATCCAAGTGGAAGGCCACTGCAATGGGGCCGTAAGAACGGTGACCGCAGCGGTTTCGCGTGAGAATGAAACGATTCGAATACTATACTGGCGAGTGTCATGAAACAGGGAACCTTTTTCAGAAATCTATTTAAACCGCGGACGGTGGTCGGGCTGCAGGTCACTGCCGCAGGACTTGCCCTGGTAAAGGTCATCAATACATTCAAGGGCCCTGAGATCGCTGAAATCAGGAGCCGAACACTGACCGGAAAAGAAGATACTGCAGAGCAGTTGAAGGCCATGTTTGACAACCCCGGATTGAAGTATGACATGCTGGTTACCAGTATTCCTTCCTCCCTTGGAAGTTTTCGAAGAATTCCGGTGCCGTTCCAGAAGCGGAGAAAACTCGATAAAATCATAAAGTACCAATTGGAGCCGTATCTTCCTCTTTCTATTGATGATGTTGTTGTTGATTACCTGCCGGGGGGAAACGACGGGAATGCAGTGGCAGTGGGAATGGAAAAGGCAATCCTCAGAGCCCACCTTGACTTGCTCGGAAACGCAGGCCTTGAACCGGACATGGTGGTAGTTGATGATGCGGCCGTTTTCTCTCTCTACGGGACTCTTTTCCGCGACGATAAAAAAGAGCAGGACCCAACGGCAATTGTTCATTTTGGCGAACAATTTTTGGGTGTCCAGATTGCCTCCGGGCACGGAGTATCTTTCGTCCGGATCCTCCCGGAATCGGAAGATGTCATTTCTGCAATTAGAGATACCTTGAATATCTATATGCTCCAGGAAGAATCCCATACTCCGCGAAACCTGCTTCTCATGGGAACATATCCTGCTCAGGAGGAACTCAGGAAGGAACTGGAGAATGTTACAGGAATCAACGTTAAGATTTGGGACCCGTGGAATAAATGCAGAGTCCGATCCAAGGAACTGGCCAAGGCCAACCCAGCGCATGTCGCAATCCCTCTAGGGGCGGCACTCATTCCCGCAATTGAGAGCGCCCGTCCTTTCAACTTCAGAAAAGACGAATTTTCCATTGAATCGGTGGTAGAACTGAAACGCAAGATGGGCTCCCTCGTGGTCCTGCTTTTTTTTCTTGGCGGCCTGTTGACTTTTCATCTTTATCAGAAGGAACATATGCAGGCTCAAAAGTACCGGGAGGTCAAGAAGCAGGTGCAGACTGTTTTTCTGTCCACTTTCCCTGAAACTACCCGGATAGTAAAGGGACAGGAACTTGTCCAGATGAAACAGAAGATGAGGGAAGAGAGAATCCGGCTTGCATGGATAAAAAAAGGAGAGCAGGGTGATACGGTACTCGCAGTTCTCAAGGAGCTTACCAAAAGCATGGCACAATTTTCCGACCTTTACCTGGAGAGTTTTTCTCTTGACGGCCGTGAAGTGGAAATCGAAGGGGGTGCGATGAATTTTGAAACGGTGGACAAACTGAAGGCAGCGTTGCAGGGAAGCACCATGTTCACTTCAGTAAAGCTTGGCGGGGCCAAGACAACCCGGCAGGAAAGAAAGGTGAAATTCCTGATGAAGCTGGAGAAAAAATGAACTCAGGACGCAATTCCATAGCCATCGGCGCAATCGGGGTGATCGTCATTCTCGGGGTTCTATTCCATTTTCTTGTCTTTTCTCCCAGCGTGCAAAGGGAACGTACCCTTCGAGAACGAATCATGAAAAAAGAGGCTGATATTGGGCAGATGATCAATCTCCAGGGAGAATGGCGGGAGTTGACGTCGAGGCACAGCCGGGCAGTTGAACTGCTCAAACGGCGCGGAAGAAATTTTACCCTGCTATCGTTCCTGGAGGGGCTCTCGAGGAAGGTGGGAATCAATGACCGGATTCAGTACATGAAACCGGTTTCCTTTCCGGACACTGGGTCTTCCATGCGGCAGGTGGGAGTGGAGCTTCGCCTGGACGGTCTGTCAATGGAAGAGCTGGTGCGAATCCTTTACCAGATTGAATATTCAAAGAAGTTCCTGGTTGTTCCCCGTATCAAGATCCAACGAATGAAAGGGAAGGGAGGGGAGGCAACGCTCCGAATAACCATGCAGGTCAGTACCTATATTCTCCAGCGGTCCTCCTGACCCGAATAAACCTGAAATGTCAAAGGTCAAATGTCAAATGAAATCCCAGTGCCTCAATGCCCAAAATCCCGTCAGCCTGATTGCTCTAGCCCGCTTTTCTCACGGGCCTTCGTAGCGAGGTGGTGGAGGGTCCCATGGGTACAAGGCGCGCG
>QMLQ01000188.1 GCA_003646815.1 Deltaproteobacteria bacterium
CCAAAAGGAGTCGGAAGTTTCTTTTGAGACCACATAAAATGTCAAATTCCAAAATCCCAATGTGAAATCAATGTCAAATATCAAATGACCAAACAGAAGCAAAGGTTGCACGGCGGTGTGTTGCTCTTTTGCCCGTTTGCGGAACAGACAGATGAACGGGATAGATCTTGTCATTGAGGTATTTGAGCGTTGAAATTTGCCGGAAGCTGTGCTGATGGCCCCTAAGAAGTTGTCGCTCCGGTGAAAACCGGAGTCCAGAACCTTGGTAAGTGCTCAAGTAGAGTGGATTCCGGCTTGGTCGTCATCCTGGACTCCGATCCGGGACCGAATGACACGGGGAGAGGGCATAAGCCAGCTTTTTATAAATGTAGTAGGCATTAATAGTAATACAAACAGTAAGTTACAGTAATTTTAGCGCTGTAACCGAAGGGGCGGAGCTGTAAGGTTTCCGCGGAACCGGGGAGAAGAGGAGCGATGAAAATACTTATTACGGGGGGCGCGGGTTTTATCGGGTCACACCTGGCCGAGAAACTGCTGGAGGCCGGGCATGAGGTATTCGCCATTGATAATCTGTGGACTGGCAAGCTGAGCAATATTGAGCATATACAGGATAACAAGCGGTTTCATCTGATTGTGGATACCATTCTGAATGAATCGGTAATGAACGAACTGGTTTTTAAAGTTGATCATATCTACCACCTGGCTGCAGCCGTGGGGGTGATGAATGTCATGGACCACCCGGTGGAAACCCTTGAGATTAATGTGAAAGGAACCGAGGTGGTTCTGAGGCTGGCGAACCGGTTCAAGAAGAAGATATTGATTGCCTCCACTTCGGAGGTTTATGGAAAACACGTGGAAAGTGATCTGTCGGAAGGTGACGACAGGATCCTGGGAAGCGTGAAAAAGCGGAGATGGGCGTATGCCTGCTCGAAGACTCTGGATGAATTCCTGTCCCTTGCCTACTTTGATGAAAAAAAATTGCCGGTGGTGATTACGCGGCTTTTCAACACCGTCGGTCCCCGGCAGACGGGCAGATATGGAATGGTGCTTCCAAATTTTGTTCAGAGTGCGCTTCTGGGAAAACCCATCAGGGTTTATGGGGACGGCACGCAGAGCAGGAGTTTTACCCATGTGTCCGATGTGATTGGGGCGATAACCAGACTCATGGAGGAACCAGACGCTGAGGGTGATATATTCAATGTGGGAAGCGGGTATGAGATCACCATCAATGAGCTGGCCGAAAAGGTAAAGAAAATGACCGGGAGCAATTCCGAGATTGAACATGTTCCCTATGAAAAGGCCTATGGGCCCGGCTTTGAGGACATGCAGAGGAGGTGCCCCAGCATTGAGAAGATCAAGGGCCTTATCGGATTCGAGCCGTCCTATGATATTGATGCAATCATTGAGAGTGTTGTTGACCACTTCAAGGAATGAGAGTCACGAGTTGTGAGTCATGAGTTCTGAGTCAGGAGTCAGGAGTTGTGAGTCAGGAGTCGTGAGTCGTGAGTTGAAGACGGCGTGTTTTCCATGATTCCCGCGGAAGCGGGAATCCAGAACGCTACTGCTCAGCGAAATAATGATGTGGAAAAGGGGAGCATGATGAAATTTGAACGAAATATTCTGTGTATCGGTGCGGGTTATGTGGGAGGACCCACCATGGCCATGATCGCGTACAAGTGCCCCCAGTACAGGGTAACGGTGGTTGACATCAACCCTGAGCGGATCAGGCAATGGAATTCCAGCAATCTTCCCATTTTTGAGCCTGGACTGGAAGAAGTAGTCCTCGCGTGCAGAGAGAAGAACCTTTTTTTCAGCACGGATATTGAAAAGGGGATCAAGGAGGCGGAGATTATCTTTGTGAGCGTCAATACTCCCACCAAGAGCTTTGGAGCTGGAGCAGGTATGGCCGCTGACCTGCAGTACTGGGAAAAAACCGCACGGCAGATCAGGGACTGTGCAGAGTCTCCGAAGATCGTGGTGGAAAAAAGCACCCTGCCGGTGAAGACATCACTGGCCATGGAGAGAATTCTCTCAGGCGAAAACGACCGGGTGTATTTTGATGTCCTGTCGAATCCGGAGTTTCTCGCAGAAGGAACGGCGATTAAAGACCTTGAAAACCCTGACAGGGTCCTGATCGGGTCCCATGAAACCAAGAGGGCGCTGAAGGCCAGGGAAGTGCTCGTGGAAATATACTCAAACTGGGTGGATCGGGAAAAGATCATTACCACCAACCTGTGGAGCAGCGAACTTTCCAAACTGGCGGCCAACGCCTTTCTGGCCCAGCGGATATCTTCCATCAACGCTATTTCAGCCCTGTGCGAAAAAACAGATGCCGACATTGGTGAAGTGGCAACGGCGATCGGCATGGACAGCAGGGTGGGAGACAAGTTCCTGCGGGCCAGCGTGGGATTCGGCGGGTCCTGCTTCAAGAAGGATATCCTGAACCTGGTCTACCTCTGCCGCTATTATGGCCTCAACGAGGTCGCTGATTACTGGGAAGGGGTGGTCAGGATCAACGACTACCAGAAGGACCGTTTCGTGCTGAACATGTTAAACGCCATGTTCAATACCCTGGCCGGGAAAAGGATCTGCCTGTTCGGTTTTGCTTTCAAGGCCAATACCGGTGACACCCGGGAAAGCCCGGGAATTTTTATTGCAAGAGAGCTGGTGGAAGAGCAAGCGGAACTGGTGATCACCGACCCCGAGGCCCTGGAAAACGCCCGGGTGGATTTGAAAGATATCGAACAGCACATCACCTATCTTGACGATCCCTATGAAGCAGCTGAAGGGAGTCACGCCATCGCCGTGCTCACGGAATGGGAGCTTTACCGCGACCTGGACTATGAGCGGATCTACCAGTCAATGATGAAGCCCGCCTTCATCTTTGACGGCCGGAATATCCTTGACCACCGCAGGCTGTTCGCAATGGGTTTCAATGTCTTCCCCATAGGGAAGGCACCGCTGACCCATTTCTAACCTTAAAGGTTCCAGGTTCACGGTTCACAGTTGACTCGTTTTCCAAGCCTCATTCGGTTTTTTTGCTGAGGAGATTAGTTTTTCCGGGACTTCCTGCGTTGGGGGGATATAAATGTATCATCTAAGAAAAAGAGTACTTGTGACCGGCGGGGCCGGCTTCCTCGGGTCCCATCTTTGTGATCGCCTCGTGACAGAGGGGCATGACGTCCTGTGCCTGGACAATTTTTTCACCGGTGCCAGGGACAACATCGCGCACCTCATAGGCAAACCCAATTTTGAAATCATCCGCCATGACCTGGTACAACCCATATTCCTGGAAGTGGATGAGATCTATAACCTGGCATGCCCGGCATCCCCCATTCATTACCAGTACAATCCGGTCAAGACCATCAAGACCAGCGTTATGGGCGCTATCCATATGCTGGGTCTTGCAAAACGGGTAAACGCGAAGATCCTGCAGGCATCCACGAGCGAGGTATATGGGGATCCTACTGTGCATCCACAGCATGAAAAATACTGGGGTCATGTGAATCCCATAGGATTGAGATCCTGCTATGACGAGGGGAAGCGTTGTGCGGAAACCCTCTTTTTCGATTACCACCGGCAGAACAAGGTCAATATCCGTGTCGTCCGGATATTTAACACCTACGGCCCGAGAATGCACCCCAATGACGGGCGCGTGGTGAGCAACTTTGTCATACAGGCCCTGCTGAACAAGGATATAACCATTTATGGCGATGGTTCGCAAACCAGGTCCTTCTGCTACGTGGACGATCTTGTTGAAGGACTGATCCTCATGATGAACGGCCCTGATGAATTTGTGGGTCCCGTGAACATGGGCAATCCCCAGGAGACAAGCATCCTTGGGCTTGCGGAGACAATAATCCGTATGACAGGCAGCCGCTCAAAGGTGGTTTTCAAGGAGCTCCCCGGGGATGACCCGGTACGGCGTTGCCCGGACATCGCTCAGGCAAAAGAGAAACTGGGCTGGAAGCCGGGGATCCCTCTCGAACAAGGGCTTGTAAAGACCATAGATTATTTTAAGAGGGGGATTTTTGAATGAACTGTGAGAAAGTATCGGCCAATCCTCATTTTCGTCTCTCACTTGGGCGGGCTTTTTTAACCACCTTTCTTCTGTTGCTGCTCGCCGTTCCCTCCTTTGCAGCAGATGAAATAAAAATGCCGTGCGAGGTGCTGGAAGTCGCAGGAACACCGCAGGTGCTGTCTGACACCTTCAAAAAGATCCATTTTATGGTGCTTCACCATGCCAATGCCGCCGACAGGGGGCGGTTATCAAAATGGCTCAAAGAAAACAGTGGGACCGAAGTGACATTCTTTGTGGGCCAGCAGATCCATAAAGGAGTCCTATACCGGCTGGCCCATTGCTTCGGTCGGGGATTGCTCATCTATACAGACACGATCAATGTCAAAGCCAGGGATATTATTGATGTAACCCTCACTGAATCTCTATCGTAGTAAAAGAGCGTAGGATTTGGAGGAAAACTGAACAGAAGGAAGGCTTCTCTCTCATGCCTGCATGAAAAAGATCCACAAAAAGGCTCAGATGATCCTTCAGCGCCTGGTTGTTTTTGTTCCGCTAAATGTCCTTTACAACAGGGATATAAAGGGGTAAAAGTATCTTTATGAACAGGGAAACTATAAAATACGTTCTTACCGATTTTCACTCCAGGCCTTTACCCAAGGTTTTTGATCGTGATCTCAAACTTCCATTAGATCTAAACAAGGTAATATCCCTTGTGGGAATACGTAGGAGCGGGAAAACCTCCCTTCTTTACAGCACAATGCAGCGCCTTATTGAGGAGGGGGTCAATAAGAAAGACATATTATACTTAAATTTCGAGGATGATCGTTTGTTTCCCATAAAATTGTCCGAGATGGACCTTGTCTTGCGGGCGTATCACGAGTTGTATCCGGAGAAGCTCGGAAAGACGAAATACATGTTTTTGGATGAAATTCAGCAGGTTGACGGCTGGGAAAAATATGTCAGGCGTATTTATGATACAGAGGACATAAGGATCTACGTCACGGGATCATCTTCGAAGGTAGTATCAAGTGGGATTTCCACATCATTAAGAGGAAGAACTATCAGCTTCGAGGTCTTTCCACTGTCCTTTAAAGAATTCTTATGTTTCAAAGGGATTGAGATCAAACAATATTCAACATCTCAGGAAGCCAGAATTATCAACGCCCTGAATGAATATCTATTGTGGGGAGGATTCCCTGAGGTCGCAAAAACCGATGACAGTTATCTCCGCGTGAAGATATTACACGAATATGCGGACTTGATTCTGTATAAAGATCTTATTGAGCAGTATGGGATCAAGAATCAGTATCTTCTCAAGTATCTTCTTAAACATTTCATGGTGAATCCTGCCACACTCTTCTCGTTAAACAAATTGTACAATGATCTTCGGTCCCAGGGTGTTTCTGCCTCTAAAAATTCCCTTTATGAATATGTGGAATACCTCCGAAGAGCTTATATCCTTTTCAAGACAGTGAAATATTCAAGATCCTTCAGGGCACAGATGCAGAACCCTTCCAAAAACTATATTGTTGATACAGGTTTGATACGAGTGTACCAAGCGGATCCCTCCAGGGATATTGGAAGAAAGCTGGAAAACGCGGTTTATATGCATCTGAGGGCTTCTGAAAATGTGGGGGAGATTTTTTACCATAAGAACCGTTTCGAGATAGATTTCGTTTATCAGAAGGGAAAAGATTTCAATCTCCTGAATGTTTCTTATAATCTGGATACAAAGGATACTGCCAAACGGGAAGTGAATGGTCTGTTGAAAGGGAAGAAATGTTTTCCCCATGCCCGAACGGCGCTCCTCCTGAACGACTGGCAGCCGGAATTCATTCCTGAGGATGTGAAGATTATTCCCGCGTGGCAGTTTCTCGCAAAAATGTAGAATGGATCTTTCTCTTCCATTCCTAAGAGAGTGACCGATTTCAAAGGCCTCACTTTATGCTTGTCCCAGGTGAGAGCAATAGGCTGAAAGATTTTGTAATTGAGAGGACAAATGGGTTGGAAGGCAAAACATAAGATGAGAGATGTGGCAAAAATGATGGTTAGCGCTGAAATGACAGGTAACGTGAATTATGGGATGAATTGGTGGAGTGAGAGGAATTTATGAAAAGGGCATTGATCACAGGGATCACAGGGCAGGACGGGGCATATCTGGCGGATTTTCTTTTGAGGAAAGGGTATGAAGTGCACGGAATCAAGCGGCGGTCCTCTTCTTTCAATACGGCCAGGGTGGATCATCTCTACCGGGACCCGCATGAATCAGATGTGCGTTTTTTCATGCATTACGGGGACCTGACGGATTCCACCAACCTGATCCGTATTATCCA
>QMLQ01000189.1 GCA_003646815.1 Deltaproteobacteria bacterium
AGGAGGAGTGTATGGCACAAATAGACGCCTTTTTCAAGCTAATGCATGACCAGGGGGCATCGGACCTCCATCTGGTGGCGGGACAGCAACCTGTCCTGCGCATTGATGGAGAGTTGGAGAGAGTTAAGTTCAAAGAGCTGGAAAATGATTCCCTTAAAGCGATGCTCTACGAGATCGCTCCTGAGGAAAAGGTAAAAGTGTTTGAAGAGACCGGCGACGTTGATTTTGCCTACGAGATACCGGGTCTTGCCAGGTACCGGGTGAATTTTTTTCAACAGAAGAACGGGGTGGGGGCCGCATTCCGGGAGATTCCATCGGCAATTCTCACCTGTGAGGAGCTTGGCCTTCCACCTGTTGTCAAGAGACTGGCAACCCTGCCGCGGGGACTGGTTCTCGTTACCGGCCCGACCGGAAGTGGGAAGTCCACGACCCTCGCGGCCATAGTCCATGAAGCAAACAGGACACGGAAAGACCATATCATCACCATTGAAGACCCCATAGAGTTTGTCCATCAGAGTGAACGGGCAGTCATCAATCACCGGGAGGTGGGACTTCATACCAAATCATTCGCTGCGGCACTTCGAGGCGCCCTGAGGGAGGACCCTGATATTATCATGGTGGGTGAAATGAGGGACCTGGAAACCATTGCCCTTGCCCTGGAGGCCTCTTCCACCGGCCACCTTGTTTTCGCCACGTTGCATACCACCAGTGCCGCCAAAACCGTGGACAGGGTTATAGAGGTTTTCCCGGTAAGCCAGCAGGAGCAGATAAGGAACACCCTTGCTGATGGTCTGCGCGCCGTTGTTGCCCAGACCCTCTTCAGGCGGATTGACAAACGAGGTCGCGTCGCGGCCCTGGAAATCATGATCGCGACTCCAGCGGTAAGGAACCTGGTCCGCGAGGGCAAGACGTTTCAAATTCCCTCCATGCTCCAGACCGGGAAGAAATACGGGATGCAGTCCCTGGACGACGCCATCATGGAGCTCGTGCAGAAAAAAATTATCGATCCTGATGATGCCTACTCGAAGGCCAACGAGAAAAACAGGTTTCTGCCTTTCCTGAAGAATCCGCCTGAGGATTTTACTGAAGTGTAAGGCCATATGGAGGATATGGGAGCATGAAAAAGCAAGAGCTGGACCACATACTCACGACCATGCTTGAGTCATATGACAATGTTTCTGATTTCAACATAACCGTTGACAAACCCTTTCAGGTGGAAAGTTCAGGACAGCTTCTGCCCGTGGCCCTGGATCCCCCTATCCACCGTTTGACTCCGTTTCAATCGGAAATTTTTGCCTTGAAAATTATTGATGGGGACCGTCGCCTCACCAGGATTCTGCTTGAGGAGGGATCCTGTGATTTATCGTATCACCTGGCGGGAAAGGCCCGCTTCAGAGTCAATGTCTTTTCCCAGAAGGGATGTTATTCGACGGTGATGAGACAGTTGGCCAATAGGGTTCCAACCATCGAGGAACTCGGGCTTCCCGAAGCCTTTTACAAGATGACTGAGGAGAGAAACGGGATCATCCTGGTTACCGGTGCCACCGGTACAGGAAAATCCACTTCTCTTGCTGCAGTACTCAATGAAATTAATGAAAAATTGTCAGTGCACGTTGTCACGCTTGAAGATCCTGTGGAATATGTGCATTCCCAGAAAAAGGGGACCTTTAATCAGCGCGAACTCGGGACCGATTTTGACAATTTCGCTTCAGGCCTGCGGGCCGCTCTCCGGCAGGCGCCCAAGGTGATCCTCGTGGGTGAGATGAGGGATCGTGAAACCGTGGAAATCGCCCTTTCCGCGGCCGAAACCGGGCATCTGGTGCTGAGTACAATTCACACGGTAAATGCAGGGCAGACCATCAACAGGATCATCGGCATGTTTGAGCAGGATGAGGAAAGGCAGGTCCGTTCAAGGCTGGCTGAAACGCTGAGATGGGTTGCCTGCCAGAGACTTCTCCCAAGAAAGACCGGCGGACGAAGGGTCGCCGCGTTTGAGATCATGGGCGCAAACATTCGCGTGAAGGAGAGTATCATCCAGGGCGAATCCGAGGGGAAGACCTTTTATGAAATTATTGAAGGCAGTCAGCCTTTTGGAATGATGACGTTCGATCAATCCATATCAGAGCTGTACCGGCAAGGCCTGATTACTGAAGAAACGGCCATGAGTTACGCTTCCAGAAAGGCTATCGTGGGTCGGGCTATCGACTCCATAAAGGCGGCGAGGGGGGAAAAGACAACTTCCATAGAGGGCCTGGCATTGGATGACGAATACGAAAAAAAGGTGGTTCAGTAAACATTTCTTGAGGAAAAAGGAAGATGGAAATCACTTGTGAGCATTGTAAAACAACACTGAATATTCCTGACGAAAAGATCCCTAAAGGACAGAAGATCTCTGCTACCTGTCCCAAATGCAGGGAAAAACTCACCATCGACACCCGGAAAGGAAGGGACAGGGAAGGGCGGATGTCTGGGCCTTCCAGGTCCAGTGACGGGGATGCTGGGGCAATTTCCGACTACCTGGCGGAAACGGAAGAGGATGCCCTTGAATACTATGAGGAAGGCGTGAAGCTCGCCCTCGTGCTCGGGGAAGACGAGGAACAGAGGAGCAAGATAGAGAAGCACCTTGATGCCATGGGATTTAGCTGTGTCTTGGCTGATGACACAAGGAAGGGTATCGGGAAGATGCGTCTTCATCATTTTGACCTGGTGATTTTCCCAGAGGACTTTGGCGGGGTGGCACTGGACCAGAGCCCTATCCTCCACTTTTTGAATCACCTTTCCATGTCTGTACGGCGACGAATGTTTGTCGTGGTCATAGGGGAGCATTTCAAGACCATGGACCAGATGATGGCCTTTGCACTGAGTGTGAATCTCGTGGTGAACAGGAAGGATCTGGGCCGACTCTCCATGGTCATGCAGCGGGCTATTTCCCAAAATGAGCGGTTTTACAAGGTGTTCATGGAAATATACCGTGAAACAGGGAGGGCTTAGAGCCCGCTTTTCTCACGGGCCTTCGTAGCGAGGCGGTGGATAGGCCCCCTGATGGACGGTTCAGCGCACGCCGGAGTTGTCGATACTGCACTCCAGCACCTTGGCTCCCCTGATGGGTGTGAGGGTCTTTTCCCAAGCCATTTTGAGCTTTTCAATGTTTCCCATTTCTCCGATGGCCCAGACCGTGCCACCCGCTCCTGCGCCGGCGAATCTTGCACCACAGCCGGCATTTTCCGCCTGCTCTATGAGTGTTTCCGTTACGGGGATAAGGGCTTCAGGGGTGATTTCCCTTCGAAGAGCCATCTCTTGACGCAGCTGGCGCGCTGCCTCCTCCCATCTCATTGCCTGGAGTTCTTCGGCAAATCTCTGCACAATCGCATTCACCTTGAGCCATCCCTGTCGCGTTTTTCCTGACAGGAAGTCACCAATCCATTTCCTGTTTGTCAGGGAGGATATATGACTCCTGCCGCTGTAAGCGACGGCAAGATGACTTGAGAGGATTCGCTCACCTTTTTTTGTGAAAAGCCGTTTTCTTGTGAAGGGTTTCAAAGGGTTGGAATATCGCCACGTCCACAGGTGCACTCCTCCGAAGACGGCTGCGGCCTGGTCCTGGATCCCGCAGTTGCCACCGCTGATCCCGTCTTCAAGGGAGTAGGCAAGGTGCAACAGACGACGCGGGTCAAGCCCGGACATTCCCTGCTGAACACGAACCTTGTCCAGGGCCTTGAGCAGGGCTATCAATGCCGTGCTTGATCCTCCCATGGCTGATTTGATTGGTGATGCGGACGAGATATGGACGTGGACCCCGTGTACATTGAAAAAAGACAAGGCCGCGAGAAAAATCCCGAACGGATGATCAAAAGGGAGATCGTCCTTGTGAAATACCTCCCGGTCCGAGAATCCCTGCGAGGAGATTCGTATCCGAGAATCTTCGAAGGGAGAGAGGGTCACGCTGGAGCGGAGATCCAAAGCCATGTTCACTGTGACCGGGCTGATGTGTTCGCAGGGGAGGGCCATGGCTTTGATGTCCCAGGTACCGCCTGAGTCTAGGCGGCAGGGTGCCGAGGCTTCAATGGGGCCAGTGAGGATATCTTTGAGGGAAATAGACATGATTTCCGTCCTTTCTCATCCACATTCATAGCAGAAAAAAGAGTGGAATTGCAACTTCACTCTTTTGTTTTTATGGTCGCGGTTGTTTTGTCCGATGAATCGTTTGTGGCGACTCATCAGAGAGATTGGTTTTTGGGCGGGCAGGCGGAAGCATGCCAACAGAGGCCTCGGCGGCATGCTTCAGTATTCGGCCGTCATGCTCATGGGATGGTCGTTTATGGATACGATTTGACATTGGTTTTCATTGTTTGTATGCTTCGTTAACAACCTGGTGGCCATCCATAAATGGCTATTTTGCCCGATATCTGCGTTATGCTCAAATTTTAATCCTCGAAATACCTCCATGTATTCCTGTGGTTAAAATTTTCGCATGCCTTGATCTCGAACAAACTATCTCATTTATGGATGGCCACAACCTGAAATTCTGGGGACGAAAAGGAGAGAAAAACGACGATGCGTTTCACGCGGAAGAGGGTAAGTTTGAAGGTCCTGTTGCTGGCGGCCATGGCCGGTTTGTTGCTTTTCGGATGCGGGAGTCCTGAGAAAAAAAAGGCCAACCATGAAAAACGGGCAGCAGAATACCTTAAAGAAGGAAAGCTCAAAGAGGCGGTCATCGAGCTCAGGAACGTGGTGCAGTTGGACCCGAAGGATGACACTGCCTACTATCAGCTCGGGGAGACCTATTTGAAACTGAAGAAGGGCCGCGAGGCCTTCCAGGCATTTTCGCGGGCGGTTTCTGCAAACCCTGAGAATTTGAAGGCGCAGTTAAAAGTCGGGCAGATTTTTCTTCTCGCAAAAAAAAGCGATGAGGCCAGAAAAAAGGCAGAATTACTGTTGCAAAAGCGGAAGGATGACCCCGACGTCCTCTCTCTCCTGGCCGGGGTGCAGGTACAGGAAAAAGACATTGATTCAGCCGTAAGAACCTTGCAGAGAATTACAACTATTGATCCCGGCAATTTCAAGACCTACCTTTCTCTGGGCCGTCTCTTTCGTATGAAGAAGGATCTTGCTCGGTCCAAAAAGGCATACCGCAAGGCAATTTCCCTGAAACCTGAATCGAGGGTCCCTTATGTGGAGCTGGCGAGTGTCTATTCTGCTGAAGGGAAGTTGGATAAAGCTGAGGGAGAACAGCAGAAGCTCCTGAGTATTTCTAAGACCAAATACCGGGACCTGCCCCTCCTGGCACGGTTTTATGAACACTCCCGGAAATGGGGAAAGGCTGAAAAGACATACCGTGAGGCGGTTGCCCTGGCTCCCCCGGAAGATGTGTCTCCGTTGATGAACCTCGGTACATTCTACGCACGCCGGAAGAATTACAGCCAGGCGCTCGCGACATTTGAAAAAGCTTCTGCCGGCAAAAAGGATAATCTTGATATACGACTGGCCATCGCCCAACTCCACTTCGATTTCAGGAAGTTTGATGATGCACAAAAGGTAGTGGACGCTATCCTGGAAAAGGACAAAGGGCACGTGGCTGCGAATTATTTGAAAGGCCGCCTCAATTTAGCCAGGAAGGAGTTTTCCGGCGCCCTTGAACGGTTTAATCTCGTGGAACGGGAGTGGCCGCGAAATTCCGCTGTCCGCTATTTCAAGGCACTGGCCCTGCTGGGGCAGGGCAAAGGAGCCCTGGCGGAAAAAAACCTGGTAAAGGCCGTGGAATTGAATCCGAGGCTGGTGGATGCCCGCATCCTTCTCGCGGAAAGATATCTCCGACAAAGGAACAATACCCTTGCGAGGGAACAGGTTGATGCGGTACTGAAGATGGCCCCACGGAACGTGAAGGGCCTTATGCTCAAAGGAAGCCTGGAGGTCCTCGAGGGAAAGAGAAGGGCAGCGGAATCCACGTACCGCCAGGTTATCACGGTAAAGCCGGATTATGCACCGGCCTATGTGAGGCTTGGGTTGCTGTATCAACTATCCAAGAGGAACACCGAGGCCCGGAAGACCTTGGAAAAGGCGCTGGAAGTCAATCCCCGACAGGTTGACGCCCTTGCGCTCCTTGTGGGGAATCATTTGCGGGAAAAGGATTTCGCCGGTGCCTTGAAGCTTTGCAGCAGGCAGCAGAGCAAGATTGGGAATTTTCCCCGGGGCTTGGCGGCCATTGAATCTCTTATGGGGAAAATTTATCTGGCCAAGGGAGAGAAGCGAAGGGCCGAAGTCCATTTTAAGAAGGCCGTTGAAACAGATCCGAATCTCCTGGGACCCTATGTGTCTCTGGCACGTATTTATCTGA
>QMLQ01000190.1 GCA_003646815.1 Deltaproteobacteria bacterium
CCAGTACGAAGTGCAAAGTACCGAGTGCGGAGTATGAAAACAAAACGCCATTGATCAGAGAAGGAACTCAGAACTCACCACTGATGACTCAGCACTGTTTTCTTGTACGCCTTCATCCATTTTCTTCGCGCGCCTTGTATCCACGGGCCTTCCCGCCGCCTCGCTACGAAGGCCCGTGAGAAAAACGGGCTAAGGCCGTATGTGCAGGTCATCAATACGATTAAGGAGCGTCTTGTAACTCACCCCAAGGGATTCCGCGGCCTTTTTTCGGTTCCAGTTACTTTCCCGCAGGGCCTGAGAGATGGCCTTCTGTTCCACCTCTCCCACATACGCCCGAGTGATTTTTTTCAAAGAGCTACCCGGCTTTCTGAAAAATTTATCTATTTTCCCATCACCCCACGGGCGAAGGCTTCCGAGTGCCTTGGAAAAGGGAGATGATTTTCGCCCTGTAGTGGCGTCTGTTTTTCCTATATCATGCAGGGCCGCATCCCAGTCCCTCAGGACAATAACCCTCCGTATCACGTTTTCCAGTTCCCGGACATTTCCGGGCCAGGGGTAGGTCTTCAGGACATTCAAGATTCTCTCGGGGGGTTTGAGTGGTCCCTTCCTGAATTCAAAGCAGTATTTGTGCATAAAGTATTCGGTCATCAAGGGGATATCGTCCTTCCGTTCACGAAGCGGCGGGGCCTCTATGTGCATGATGTTCAACCGGAAAAAGAGGTCTTTTCTGAAGGTCCCCTCTCGCACTTTGCGTGACAGGTCCCGGTTGGTGGCCGCAATGACCCGTGTATCCACATTTCGATCCCGGATACCCCCAAGCCTCGAAAAAGCCTTGTCCTCCAGGACCTGGAGAAATTTGACCTGCAGCGAAAGAGAAAGATCGCCTATTTCATCCACAAACAGCGTGCCTTCGTGGGCCAGTTCAAGGCGCCCGGGCTTGTTCTTGTGTGCCCCGGTAAAGGCACCTTTCTGAAACCCGAAAACTTCGCTTTCCAGGAGCTCATCAGGAAGAGCCCCGCAATTGATCTTGATAAGAGGCCCCTTGTTTCGGCTCGAATAGTAATGGAGTGATCTGGCAATAAGTTCTTTTCCGGTTCCGCTCTCCCCGGTAATAAGCACCGTGATGTCCTTGTCGGCGACCGCGTTAATCTTTTCCCTGATCCGGCGAATCTTCCTGCTTTTCCCCACAAGGACAGGAAAGTCAGGCAGCTTTTCACTCTCCTGGACGCTTCGTATTGCCTCTCTTAGGGCCCGGGCAAGGTCCTCCATGCCGTGATCCGGGTCAAAGCACCAGATACCGCTGAATGGGGCATGCAGGGCCTTGTGTTCTAACGCCTCATCTTTGCAACAGAGCAGAACCGGCATTCCGGGCTTCACGATCTTCAGTTTTTGGAGGCACACGGACCACAATTCCTCCCCCATCTCCGGCCCAATGATGGCAACATCCGGGACAAGGGCCTCCAGTTGCTCCATGGTCATGTCCGGGGTTCCAGCGCACCTGAACGGAAAACCAAGGCGCTCCAGTTGCTCATCTAGTTGTTTCAGCATCGCCGAACTTTTTTCAATGACAAGGATATTCTTTCTGGTTTCCATAACAGCTGCGGCCCCCTTCTCCTATGTTTCCAGTATCCCGGACAGGACCTGGCTCAGGTCCTCCAGGCCGCACGGTTTTGTGAGATACCCCATGATCATCTTCTTCACATCTTTGTCGATGCCGTTGGGGCCCGATGATTCGTATCCAGATACAATGACAATTCTGGCATTTTGATCCAGACGCATGATCTCCCTGATGCATGAAATACCATCCATGCCCGGCATGTTTCTGTCCATAAGGACCGCATCAGGCTGAAATTCCTTGTATGTTTCCATCGCTTCAACTGATCTTGACACACCGGCTACCTTGTACCCGAGGCTCTCGGTCATCCCGACCAGTGCCGCCAGCGATCCCGGTTCATCGTCCACCACCAGTATCTTCTGCCCATTCCCGGAAATAATGTGTTTTTTCGTTTCTTCTGATGTGTCGGCCATTTCCTTTGCCAGGGGAAACCTGATTTTAAAGGTTGTACCCTTGCCCGGCGAGGAGGATACGGCAATCTTGCCACGGTGTTCCTCTACAATACCATGCACCGTGGACAAGCCAAGGCCGGTGCCCTGTCCCACTTCCTTCCCGGTGAAAAAGGGATCAAAAATCTGATTCAAGGTCTCTTTGTCCATCCCGAACCCTGTGTCCGATACCACCGCAAGTATCTCATCACCTTCTTTCCTGGCCTCCACAATCAAACGCCCACCCCCGGGCATGGCATCTCGTGCATTGGTAAAGAGATTCATGAAAACCTGGCTGAGAAGCGATCGGTTCCCTTTCATAAACAGGTCTTTCTCCACCTGTACCGTGACACGGATCTTCTTATCAAAAAGTCGCTCAACAATTCCATAGGTCTCCTGGATAACCTGGGAGAGATCGGTAACAACCGGCTTGAAATCAGTACCGGCCTTTGAGAACTGGAGAAGGCTGTTGACCAGGTCAACTCCTTTGGTAATGGAAGTGTCTATATTTTTTACGGCATCCCTGATCTCCGGCATGTCCTCGTAAACCATTTCCAGGAATTCCATATTTCCCAGAATGGCCTGCAGGATATTGCGAAAATTATGTGCCACGCCTCCGGCGAGCCTTCCCACGGACTCCAGTTTCTGTGCATTCAGGAACCGTTCCTGCAAAACGCGCTGTTCCTCTTCCGCACGCTTCCGACGGGTAAGGTCGGAGAAAAGGGTCACAATTTCCCCGGACGGGAGCCGGTACACATCATATTCACGCCACCCTGATTGTTTCCTGCCTTCAAAAAAGACGGGGTCAACGTGTTCGCTTTCTCCACTTTCCCAAACCCTCTTGAATACCTTGAGAAGCCCCAGGGATTCATACTCCGGGAAGATATCCCTGACCTCTTTCCCGAGAGCGTCTTCTTTCCTTATGTGCTCTATTTTCTGTGCAGAATGGTTCAAGTCCACCAAGGTAAATTTATTTCCGCCTTTTTCAACCTCATACACCACCACACCGGTTTTCATATTATCGAAGATGGCCCTGAACCTTGCCTCGCTCTTCCTGAGTTTTTGCTCAGTTCTGCGCAAGGTTTTTGTGCGGCTTTCCACGATTTTTTCCTGATTAGCGTAGAGAAGCGCGTTTTCAATGGCTACCGCAGCCGGGCTGCTCAAACCCACGAGCAGGTAAAGGTCCTCTTTCCGAAACCCATGGGGTGCGTTGAGCGAGTCAACGTAAATCACTCCATGCATATTCCCCCTGCTTATGAGGGGGACGCACATGACGGAACGGATCTTCAGGGTCTCGATGCTGTCCGAAAGATTGACCTCTTCCTCCTTGCTCGTATCCGCCATGGACAAAGGTTTGGCCGTTCGAATGACCCGATCCACGATACTCCTGCTGTAATCCATCGAAGTGCCCACCTTGTCTTCCCTGCTTTTAGCAATAAGTTCAGACAGCTTTCCAGTGGCATCATCGTAGATAAGAATAGCCCCCCGATCGATGCGCTTGAGGCAGTCGAAGAGGTACTCCATGAGCTTTTCAAGCACGTCATTGACCTCAATGGATTCCATGAGAACATTGGAGATATTATAGAGAAGCTGGAGGTTTTTCGGGTTGGTCATGGGCCGGTCTTTGTAATAGATGGTCCCCTTGGCTTTCCGTTTCCGTACGGGGAAATTGACCGCATGATGGACAAGGGTTCCGCCGACGGTAAAGGCCTGGTCCAGGACCATCAGCGTGTTTCCCGCCGCGATCGGGAGGCCTTCCTTAACTTCCACCGGCTTTCCTGGGGCGATCATCTCGCCATTCAGAAAAGTCCCGTTGGTGCTTTTCAAATCTTCCACAAAAAAGCGGCCGTCCTTTTGCTCAAGCTTCATGTGCCTGCTGGAAATGGAAGGATCATCGATCTGTATGTTGTTTTCCGGGGCCCTTCCCAGGGATACCGTCTCCTCCCCGAGATCAAATGATTTTCCCTTGCTTGGGCCTTCTATGATGTATAGTTTCAGCATGATTCACTACCTCACCTGAAGGTATTTAGCCCGCATTTCTCATGGGCAATCTACTGTGGCGGAGGAAAGCCGCATGGCTACGAAGGTCCGCGAGAGAGGCGGGTTAACATTCTTCCACAAGGCCGTTTGCGGGTGGAGCGCTTACGAACGTAGCAGTCTGGCTATGTGCTCCTTCAAAATCCCCATACGCACCGGTTTGGAGAGGACCACGTCAGCTTTTTTCTCCAAAGCGACCGCCTCAGGTTCTTTTCCGTACCCGGTAATGGCGATAACCGGAATGGCGGCATGCTTTGCCTTCAGCGCTGTCACCACTCCAACGCCGCTCACATAGGGCATGACAATGTCGGTGATAACGAGATCGTAGCCCCCGATTTCCAGCTCCTTCAGACCCTCCATTCCATCTTTCGCACTCCGCACATTGTAGCCCAGATATTCCAAGTGCTTGATAATCATGGAAAGCACGTCCAGATCATCTTCAATCACCAGAATCGTCTCTTTTTTCTTTTTCATGGATTTCGCACCCTCACTCACACCATTTTCCTATGTATGTCAGATCCTGGCTCTGGCTGTTCTTCGTGCCGATTGCCAGTACGCGAATCGTGCCTTTCGAATTCTTCTGAAAATAGATTCTGCCGGAATAGGCAAAGTTCACTTCAAGCACGTTCATCTTGCCGCCTTTGCCGAACACCTTCCGCTTCACGGAAACAAGTTCATCATTTTCGTTCAGCTGATGAATAACTTCTTCGCCTTTCAACTGAAAATCAGGGGTAAGCGCCACAAAACCATCAATCGCTCGGTCCGTAAATTCCAGGTTCTTGTAAAGCACTCTGAGTCGCTTGGCCACATTCTCAGAGACCTTTTTTTTTCTTCCCCGCTTCTCACTCCTTTCTTTCAGCCGGTCCAGTTCTCCCCGCAGGACCTCCACCTCGTTTTCCAGGTCCTCCCTGCTCATCTGCTGCTTCTGCAGCCCTTCTTCCAATTCCTCCATTTCTTCCAAGAGCCCGTCAACATCCCTGGACAGGTCCTGTTTTTCCCTTTTCAGTTCCCCGATCTTTCCCAGATAGTCCTGCTCTTTTGCGATCACCCCCTGCAGCCGGTTCTTGGTATTGTCCAACTGGGACATGAGTTTCTCAATATGTTCCAGGTGCTCTTCTTCTTTTCTTTCCGCCTCAGCCAGGCCTCTCTTCACAAGAAAACGGAGAACCACCGCAGCCAGAAAAATATAAAAAACAAGAATACTGTTTGAAAGCCAGCTGTTGTGCCTGATCTTCAAGCCCACGTCTACCTGGAGCCCGTCATTCAATATCCGGTAGTTTTCGGCGGCGGTCTCCACGTAATTCAGGCCCTGCAAACCACTCTCATTGTCCTCTTTTCCCTGATTTCCAACTCCTCCCGGGTAGAGGATATGGCCGTCCTTTGTTTTCACCAGAATAGTGACCACCACGCCAAGCCTTGCCTTCAGACTCTTTTTCAGATAACGCCCCAGGTTGCTGTTCACTTCCTCTCGAACAGAATAACGTCCTTCGTACAGGGCATCCGGGTGCTGAATCACCACATCATTGAGCGTAGCAATTTCCCGCTTCTGGAGATATCCCTCGAGGGATTGGATCGTCACGATGTAGCAGACAGGCGGCAGAAAAATGCACAGGAACAAAATCTTATAGGGTATATTTTTCATTCTTCACGGTCTGGTCACGGGAAACGGGACGTACGGTCCGCACCAAAAAAACTTCCGTCCGGCGGATCAGGAGACACTCGCGTTTTTCTTGATATTCTCAAGGGTCTCCCTTGCCTCCTTTGCACCCTTAAAATTTCCTGAAATGCTCAGCGCCTTTTCAAGGGCCTGCTTTGCCTGTTTCACTTGCCTGTTTTTATAAAGCGCCATGCCCAGATGATACCTGATAACAGGATTTTCCGGATCCAGCGCGATACTGTCCTGGAACTCCGATACGGCGCTCAGGTAGTTGCCCTTGAGGTAATAAATCCATCCCAGGGTATCCATGATGGCCGCATTTTTGGGCATCTGTTCCTTTGCGATCTGGGCATATCCCAGAGCCTCGTCAATATTTCCCCCTCCCGTGGCAAGATTCCAAGCCAGGTTGTTGGCCGCAGGCGCAAAATCCTTTTTCACGTCCAGCGCCTTCCGATAAAATGCCTCCGCCTTCTTGCCCATGCCCATCTGGTCGTAAATTGCGCCGAGGGCCATGTAGGCGGGGAGAAATTTCGGGTTTTTTTCTAAGATGTTTTCATATTCCTGCACCGCTTCCTGC
>QMLQ01000191.1 GCA_003646815.1 Deltaproteobacteria bacterium
CTATTCTTACCGAAAGCGTGGGCTCCCTCGTGCTCGCAAAAAGATTGCTGTGGCCCTTCAACACCTCGCTTAAAAGCACGATCTCAAGGCGTGTTAAAAAGCAGAAAGAAAGCCTTGTTGACAAATCAGCCGGGTTACCGTCCGCTGACTTTGGAGACAAGGTCATAGATGGGAAGGAAAAGACCTCCGACCATGATAGCAAACATGGTGCCGGCAATCACCAGAACAATCGGCTCAATCAATTTCCCCATTGTTGCTACCAGGACCGATAGCCTGTTCCGGTAATCCTCGGCGATATAGGCGAGCTGCTCCGGCAGGTTCCCGCTCTGCTCTCCCACGTTAATCATCCTGACCACAAAGGAAGGGAAAATGGGAACCTTGCTGAACGAATCGGCAATCCCTTCTCCCCGGGAAAGTCCTGAACTCACTGCCTCCAGTTTTTCCTTGTAGACCTCGTTCTTAATGGAATCCTGCAAGATACCCATGGACTGCATGATGTCAATGCCCACGTTCAGGAGAAGACTGAAATACTCGGTAATAAAGGCCAGGGCGGAAGCGGACATAATGGATTTTGAAACAGGAATCTTCAGGAGCAGCCCGTGCACCCCTTTCCGAAAGCGCTGATTTCCCCGGTACCCGAGAATGATTGCAAGCACCAGTACCGCAGTGCCCAGGAGAATGTGGAGGATATGTGCCTGGATAAATTCGGAAACCTTCAAAATAATGACGGTCAGGGAAGGAAGGGCAACGTCCATTTCCCTGAAGAGTCCCACGATCTTGGGAACAACGTAATAAAACCAGAAGAGCATGCCCCCGAGCATGGCCGTAAATACAAAGCTCGGATAAAGGAGGGCCTGCTTGGTGTCGCTGAGGATCCCCTGTATCCGTTTCAGATGTTCCGAGGCGTCTTTCAGCGTATGATCAAGCTTCCCTGTTTCCTCGCCCATCCTTATCAGGTGAATCACGGTTCTTGAAAAAATGTAGTGATAATTTTCCGCGGCCTCGGAGAACCTTGCACCGCCCTGAATGTGAAGGATAAGGTCCTTGATGTCTTCTTCAAAATCCTTGTTTTCTGAACTTGCAGCGGACTCTTCAAGTGCCGTGATAAGCGTCATGCCTGACCGCAGCATAATCGAGAGATTGTTGAGAAATTCCGCCTGAAATGCCCGCGAAACCTTCTTGCGGAACCGAAACCTGGAAAGTTCAAACAGGAAAGAAAAGACCCGTCCCAGTTTTTTCACAAAAATTGTCGTGCTTCCATCCCGTTCCAGGTGGGATATGGCAGACATGACTTCTTTGTAGGGGAGTTTTATGATGCCTGAAGAAATTTCCCCTGATGCTTCAATCAGCTTGTATCTGTAGTAGTCCATAGTGAGTGCTGAGTCTTGAGTCGTCAGTCTTGAGTCGTCAATCGTGAGCCTTCAATTCCACCTTCCCACTCTCGACTCATGACTCCAGACTCATGACTCCAGACTTATGATTCATGACTCTTTGCTAGACTTGCCGGATGTGGCCGAGGATCCGCACGGCTTCCTCCGTGGTGGTAATTCCCTGCTTAACTTTGGCCACCGTCGTATCAAAGATACTCACAAACCCCCTCTCGTTGGCCTTTTCCGCGATGAGGCTCAAATCTGCTTCCCGGTCTATCAGTTTTGAAATATCCTTATCCACCGAGAGCAGTTCATAAACAAGCGTCCTCCCAAAGTATCCTGAACCGTTGCACACTTCGCACCCCCGCCCCCGCTGGAGCTCGGAAATGGTGTCATCTTTCAGATATTTCTTTTCCCAGGGTGCGGCTTCATATGTTTCCCGGCAGGAATTGCAGATCTTCCGTACCAGCCGCTGACTGACCACCCCGATAAGGGAATCAGCAATGAGAAAAGGCCGAATTCCCAGGTCGCGCAACCGCGGAATCGCGCCGATGGCGCTGTTGGTGTGCAGGGTAGAGAGCACAAGATGCCCGGTGGTGGAGGCGCTTACGGCAGTTGCAGCGGTATCCTGATCCCTGATTTCCCCCACCAGGATGACATCGGGATCATGCCGGAGAAAGTAACGGACTGCATTGGCAAAGGTATAGCCCGCCTTTTCATTGACCTGTGTCTGCCGCAACAGAGGGATATCGTATTCGATGGGTTCTTCGACCGTGACCACATTTTTTGCCAGCAGATCCAGGCTCCTGATGCCTGCATACAGAGTTGTTGATTTTCCTGACCCCGTGGGACCGGTCAGGAGGATGATCCCGAACGGCTCATCAAACATCTCCTCCACCATCCTGATATGCTCTTCAAAAAATCCAAGCTGCGCCATGCCCATTACCGCGCTTTCCGTTGGCAGGACGCGGAGGACCATATTCTCCCCCTGGGGCGAAACAATGGTGGAAACCCTGAAGTCGTAACCATTGTTCAGGATGGTGGCGGAGAAACGTCCGTCCTGGGGAAGCCGCTGTTCCGCGATATCCATATCCGCCTTCATCTTGAGGCTCGCAATCAGGCGATTCAGGGTTGCGGGCATGGAAAGCACCGACATGAGTACACCGTCCACGCGAAAAGATATATTTATGGAACGTTCCATGGGACGAATATGGATATCCGTTGCTCGCATCTTGACTGCCAGGTGCAGGGTA
The DNA here is from genome assembly GCA_003646815.1 of Deltaproteobacteria bacterium. Lineage (GTDB taxonomy): Bacteria > Desulfobacterota > DSM-4660 > Desulfatiglandales > Desulfatiglandaceae > B46-G9. Next base: position 2,624 of record QMLQ01000191.1, read on the forward strand.
TACTTGATGAGATTTTCCATTCCCCTTGCCATCTCCGTGTCCCGGGCAAGGAGATTGATCTCATTATCAATGAGCTTCTCAACAGGGTTTTCAACAAAGTAATAGAGCCGGTTGATTGCATTAACGATTTTTTTCTTTTCAGCCAGGAAAAAGACAGGGGAAAGCCCGCTGTGGCGGCTGATCAACTGAGAAAGCTTATCTCCGGACACAAAAGCCGCTGCCACCTGAATGTTCTGCCCGTCGATCCCAATGGGAACGAAGGTATTGGTGAGACAGAAATTCTTGTTGAAAAGCTTGAGGACCTCTTCTCCCGGGTGGGCCTCATCCACATCGATGAATGGAATCCCCTCCTGCTCGGAAAGGGTGGTCATCACCTCGTATTCCGTAACAAAGCAGAGTCTCTCAAGGATTTCGCCGATCTTTTCCTTGGTAATTTTCTGCTCCTGCATGGCGAAGGCGATATGCTCATCCTTGATGAAACCCTTCTCCTTCAGGAGCTCACCCAGCGGTTTTCTAGCGGTTTGACCTGTCATGCCCGGTTCTCCTCCACGTGTAGCAAGAATACAGTTCGGCGATCAGGATACCCGGAGACCTCGATCCCCATGCGCTTCTGATACTCGAGCACGGCATTCATTAATCCACTGCCAACGATCCCGTCCACCGCCCCGTGATAGCATTGCGCTTTTGCGAGCAGTTTCTGCAGTTCGACTATTTCACGTCCCCGGTACCCGTAATAAAACTTATGGATCAATAATCGCGGACGCCAGAACAGAAAATAATCACTGCCCTCTCCCCGGGAAGCTGGACAGATGAGTACGCCGTAGTTCTCGCGCACCGATTCCGGAAGAACTTTCATGATGATCAACTGATAGCCTGTCTCCTGGAGGATATTTTCAGACAGTTTCTTGAAGTCGCCGTTTTCCAGGGCACGGTCAAATGGACGGGCAAACTTTGAGAGTGAATAGGAAGAAAGGAAGTCCCGGAGGGATTTGGGAACGGGTTTCTCTTTCAGGTATACCGGCGCGTTTACTTCCTCTTCCTGCATGGACGGTGATACGTCCGCGATGTTTTGCCGCTCCGCACCCGGCCTTTCTCGGGTATCCGCCCTGCTCTCAGTCACCACCGGTCCGGAAAAAAAGAAAGCGCTCATTTCTTTCGCCAAATCAGCAAGATGAAAAGAAGAAATAAAAAACAGGATTCCCATGAGCGCACAAAAGGCGGGAACCGCGAACCAGGGGCGCAGACGCACCTGATGCTTTTTCCAGCTCCTGCCGGGCTTCAAATCCTTTTGCGCCTCTTTCACGACTTCTCCTGAAATTTTCGTGGTGTTGCGGAGAAATGCCACATACAGAATACGGTCCATGATCATATTTACCTGGCGCAGGTTTCCACTGGTTATCCGAAATATTTTCCGGACCGCCTTACGGGTGATCGACGTGTTTCCCTTGTTTCCGGCCACATTCAGCTTGAACAGGATATAGTCTTTCAATTCTTCCCTGCACAGGGGGCGTGCCTCCTGCTTGATAACGATTCTACTTTTCAACTGCCTGAGCTCGGGGGAATTCAGTTTTTTTACCAGCTCGGGCTGCCCAACCAGGAGCACCTGCACCAGCTTCTGGCGGTCGGTCTCCAGGTTGGATATCATTCTCACCAGCTCAAGGCTTTCCTGGCTCAGGTTTTGGGCGTCATCTATGAGGATCGCGCAATTCTTTCCTTCCATGTTCCGCCCCAGAAGAAAATCACGCAGTACTTTCATCAGATCCCCGAATTCCAGGGTGTCCACCAGAAGACCAAAGTCCCGGTTGATTTCCCGCAGGAGTTCCACATCCTGGTATGAGGTGTGAAAAACCAGTGAAGTTTCCACTCCTTTCTCCTCCAGGATTTTCATGATCTTCCGGCTGATGGTGGTCTTTCCCAGGCCCACTTCCCCGGTGAGGACCATGAATCCCTTCCGGGTCAAAATCCCGTGCACGATTTCCGTGATGAGACGGTCTATATCCCGGGAAAGGAAAAAGTGTTCCACGTCCGGGGCAACCGGGAACGGGTTCGCCTCCAGTCCGAAATGCTTCAAGTACGCCAACTCTTCCTGAATTTCCATGTTCATAACAGCACCTGTCCTATGTAGCTGAAACCGTCCTTGCTTTTCCACCCCCTGAAATGTCCTCTTTGCTCGTCTGAACGGCCGTCAATTCTCTTGTCCAGGGAAGAAAAAGTCTTGAATGACATGCCGTACAGGACCATTTTGTCCGGGAAACAGAGAAAAAAGATGTCTTCTTCCGCATCTCCAAGCCTGTCAAGGCGATACACGAATCTTTTCCGGGTGTTGGACGGAGGCGGAGACGCGTCCTGTCCGCGCATGCGCCTGACCAGGTTTTCCATGTAGGCGGCATGGTTGCTTCCGGTAAACCGCGGCCATACCCTGCCCTGTGCATTATAAGTCCTGATTGCCGTTTCCCATCCAACGAGAAAATCCTCGTAGAACCTTGTGTTGAGCGAATGATTTATGAGTTTTATTCCCGCCCAAAGGGCCAGTCCCGCGAACACGCTGTAGACAAGGAGAGACATGATCCGGTCAATCCTTCGCGGGGAAAAGGCCATTACCTGCTTATCTTTTCCAGGAGGGCCGGGATCATGGTATTCTCCTCGTGCAGCCTTCGAAGATCCCTCAGCCGCTTCCTTGCCGCTTCCAGACGGTTGGTCCTGATGTCCAGGACAGCCATATTGATGCCCGCCTCCACGTCTTCTTCATTCTTGGCAATGAGCTGCTGGAGGAGGGGACGTGCCATGTCATACTCGCCCTTTTTCAGGTACCAGAAGGCCCTGACGCGCATCACATAGTCACTCCTTCCTTTGATGCTTTCCAACCTCTCAAGCAGTGTTTTCACTTTCTGTTCGTCTCCTCTTCGCATGGCCTGCTGAAGCCTCGCAACCAGGAGAGCCATTTGAGCGCTTCTGTCCACGGTATGCACCGCAGTTGTCTCCATTTGTCTTGGTGGAGGAGAAACACTTTTTTCCTTGTTCGCGTCCTCGCTTTTTTCAATTTCGGGAAAAGGTTCAGGGGAAGATTTTTTCTGATGCAGTAGCTTTGAAACGACCTCCGTTTCGCCTGTGTCCTTGATTGCCGCGATCGTGGCAAGTGCTTTAAAAGGATTTTGATCTGCCCCTTTTGAGTAAACCGACTGTGATACTTCTTTCTTTTGGGCTTCTTCACCGCCGCTTTTAACTGGTTTTGTGTTTTTTCCCGAAGCCGCTCTGTGTTGAAGCCCTCGTTTTTCCGCTGCGCCGCTAAAAGCACCTCCGTCTTGCTGTGTCGGCGGAAGAAACCGCGCCGGTTCTCTTTCACCATACCTGTTCCGGCCTGAAGGAGGCAGATAGAGTTCCCCCCTTACGGCCCGCACCTTTATTCTGTCCGGAGGAGAAGATTGAAGAGACACGTCGACTTCTTTTGACGATGGATTGTTCACCCCTGTCTCAGGTGCTTTTTCCTTCGCCGATATAGTGCTGAAATCCTGCTCTGCAACTGCACTCCCGCGAAGTTGCTGGTCAGGAACACGGTGCATTTGAAAAGACCCCCAGAGGCAAAAAACCGCGAGACCC
>QMLQ01000192.1 GCA_003646815.1 Deltaproteobacteria bacterium
AATTTGCTGCCCTGATTGATAGGATGAGTACGCAATGAAAACAGTATGTTATGTCAAAGCAAGATGTTTGGCACGGTTTTGGCTTAAAACCTCCTTTATGCGTGACGATCAACGACGAATTGCCGATGCTTGTGGGTCTGGAACCGTTTTTGAAAGAAGGGGAATTAATGGATTGGGAACGTTTTGACGGTATTCCTGTTGAAGCAACAGAGGGAAGTATTGGGCAGGTGAATGCGGGCGAGCACTCGGGATTCATTCCCATGGAAGGGATGTTTGAGCGGGAGCAGTCTCGAAGACGGTCTGAGTGGCAGGTTCCCTGGTCTGATCTCATGATGACCATGTTCATTCTTTTCGCGGTGATGTATATTTACGCATCTTCAAAACAGACTGCCCCGGTAGTGGAACCAAGGAACAGTGCTCAAAGCATTGCCACCGTGTATGAGCTCAGCAAGAACACGGTGAAAGAAAATCATCTGGAGAAACTCGCATCCGTCGAACTTGTTCCCGACAAGGCGGTGCGAATTCTCCTCACGAGTGACCTTCTCTTTGACACGGGAAAGGCCGATTTGAAGAGCGGATCAATCGCAGTGCTCAAAAAGGTTGCAACGGTCCTGCGGCGGACACCCCACCTGGTAAGTCTTGTCGGCCATACCGATGATATTCCGATTCACACAGGCCCCTTTGCCAGCAACTGGGAGCTTTCCACTGCGCGTGCTTCCGCAGTTGCCAGGTTTCTTGTTGAAGAGATGAAGATTCCCGCAGAGCGTTTTCGGATAAGCGGATATGCCCAGTATCGTCCGCTTGTACCCAATACTTCCCCCACAAACCGTGCGATAAACCGAAGAGTGGAGATTACCATTAGCAAGGAGACGTCTTGAGTATGGAAGGAAGAGGATGGAGAGGTAACAGAACGGCGGTCGGTATCATCTTATGCGGTGTCATTTTCGGGTTGGGGTTTCTTATTGCCGGAAATATCGGTCTCTATTTCAACCTCATAGGATTCCTGATTGTTGCGGGAGGCACGCTCGGGGCGACATTAATCGGTTTTTCTACCAGGCGATTAATGATCCTATACATGATTCTCAAAAGATCATTCCAGGTGCCTGTAAGACAACCCCATGAAATTGTGGAAATACTGGTTGATCTTTCGGTAAAGAGCAAGATACGGGGGATCCTTTCACTGGAAGAGGACGAAGGAGAGACCTCGCTTCTTTTTCTCCGGAGAGCACTTGGATTACTGGTTGACGGATACAAGACGGAACAGATATCCGAGATCCTTACCACCGAGATGTACTTTTTCAAGGTACGGCGGGCTGAATCGGAGCGGGTATTGAGGACCATGGCTGATCTCTGCCCGTCTTTCGGCATCGTGGGCAGTATTATCGGTCTGATCGGCATGATTGCCGGTTCAGCAGATACATCCACAATCCTCTCTACTATTCCTATAGCGCTCACTTCCACCCTCTATGGGATCGTTTTGACCAATTTCTTCTTTCGTCCTTTTGAGGCGAAAATACAGGATAGAACTAATCAGGAACTGCTTCTCCAGAAGATTATCGTTGAAGGCATTATGGCCATTGCAACGGAATTGAATCCGAGGATACTGGAAGCAAAGCTCAAGTCTTTTCTAACCCCTTCATCCCGAAACGGAAAACTGGTTTCTCTCCGCAGGATCCAGGAAAAATTCAAGATCAGGGACACCTCATCCGGCCTATCCTTATCACAGACCCCGACAGCAGAATTGTCTGAATCCCTGTGACAAACATGAGTTTTCTTGCCCCACAGGCCGATTTGGCGTATAAATAAATAAGCCAGCTTCAAAACGCTCTCTTTTGCCCGATCTCTGCGCCAGGCTCGAATTTTATGTCTACTTTGGGTTATATTCCCCGCCCCTTGGGGCGTTCAATGCTTTTGGGAATACCCCGCTGCTTGTGGCGGGGTAGTTTATTCCTCGAAATATGCAAATATATTCCTGTGGTTAAAATTTTCGCCTTTCTTGAGCTCGAACAAAATTGAACATTTTGAAACTGGCTCAAAATTATGTCTTTTGAGATCTACCCTGAAAGGAGTCATTATGCCGAAGCTGTTGGCGATGCTGGGAAGTCCCAGGCGGCAAGGGAATACAGCGCTGCTTTTCCAGGAGACGGTCAAGGGAGCTCGCGACGGGGGTGCGGAGGTGGATGAAGTTGTGCTCAGGGATCTCAAGATGTCACCATGTCTTGAGATCTACGGGTGCAAAAAGACAGGCAGGTGTGCCATGAACGACGATTTTCAGGGAATCTATGACCGGCTGCTTCCCTGCGAAGGAATTATCCTGGCATCCCCCATATTTTTCTACACAGTCAGCGCACACACGAAGATACTGATGGACCGATGCCAGTCCCTGTGGGTCAAGAAATACTGGATAGAAAAGACGCCTTTCGGCAAACAGGATGGGGGCAAAAAAGCGCTCTTCATCTCTGTGGGAGCCACCAAAGGGAAAAAATTGTTTGACGGCGTCATGATCACCCTTAAGTATTTCCTGAACACCTTTGACGCGGAGATCTGGAAATCCCTGCTCTATCGTGGCCTCGATTTTGAGGGAGATGTGCTCAAACACCCTGAATATCTCAAAGAGGCATATCAGACGGGAAAGGAAATGGCGGGGGTCCTCTAGTGTGGTCCGTTTTTCGGCTGAGAACAAGGGAAACTGCCCCGGGAGGATTCCGAAAGTCATCGAAAAACTGGCTTTGAAGAAGGAGGAGTGAACATGGAGGGATGGACTGAAGAGGAAATCAGGAACAGGGATTTGATGGCACCCTGCGGTCTCTACTGCGGAGTCTGCGGCGTGTACCTCGCTACCAGGGACGGGAACGAGAAATTCAAGGCGATCCTGGGGAACCTTTATGGGACGAAACCGGAAGAAACAGAATGCCTGGGGTGCATGCAGCCTGATTCCGCGAAAAACCTCTACTCATTCTGCGAAACATGCGCCATACGGGATTGCGTGAAATCAAAGGGATACTATTCCTGCCATCAGTGTGAGGAATGGCCATGTAATCTCATTGAAGAATTTCCCCTTGCCACCGGGCGTCGCGTGATGAAAAGGGCGATTCCTGTCTGGCGCGAGAAAGTTGCGGAGTATGGCCATGAAAAGGGGAGCGTGGAATGGGCCCGGTCTGAATGTGAACGCTACCACTGCCCTTCATGCGGCAAACCCCTTTTCAGGGGTGCGCAACGCTGCAAATTCTGCAAGGGAGAAGTTGCCGAGCATTTAGATGGCTCTCTCTAGCCTTTCAAGAGAGGGAAGGAGATACAGGTGGAAACAGCTATTATATCGGGAATTATCGGTTTTGCTGCATGTGCGGGGATTTTTCTGGTTTTCTGGATAACAAGATGGAGGAGACCGCGGAAACCCAGCAGGATCGATGTAATTTCTACGGTGGAGAAATTCAAGTCAGTCGGTGAACTGGTGGTGTTCAAGGTCTTCACCAAAGAGATCATCACCACTTCCGATCACTGGTTCGGTGAGATGGGGAAAAAGTATTTCCGTTGGCTCGCTTCAGAAAAGAAGATGGCCATGATTTTCGAGTTCAATATTGATTTCAAGTATGATCTGCACAGTCCTGATTTTGTTGTTGAGCCTCGGGAAGGCGATTCCTATCTCTTAAAGATGCCTAAATGTTTGTATGAATCTCATATCAAGAACATCAGCTTCTACGATGAGCAACGTGCGAGGTTCCTCCCGTGGCTCTTGCCTGATCTCTTGAGCAAGGCATTCAGCGACAGTTTCAGCGAAGAAACAAAAAACCGGCTCGTGGCGGAAGCCAAGAACCAGGCGTCACGGATGGCAAATGAACTGGTAAAACGGATGCAGTCTGAGGTGCAGAAGTCGGCCAGGCAGACACTGGAACTGCTGGCCAAGAATTTTGGTGCTGAAGAGATAACCATTATCTTCAGTGATATGGAACCTCTTCAGGCTGAGGTGAATTACCAGTCCCAGACCGGAAATGAAACCGAAAGCGATGAGAAGGTTGATTAGGAGGCGGAATTGTAATTGCCGGTGAGAGTCGGGTTTAGCAGATGAACTTTGACGAAGGGATTTTCCGGGTTATCCGGGTCAGGAGGTTAGAAAATGTCCCTTATTACCATCACCACTGGAATCGCGTGCGGGGGAATGGCCACTGCTAGGCGTGTCGCTGAAGAGTTGGGTTTGGTGCTTTATGACGACGATCGGGTCCAGGAAGAGGCCGTGAACATGAGCTTTTCATCTGAAGACATGAAAAGCTTTGATCAGACGGCTCCGGGCCTCTTGACACGCCTGCTCAGGCGAAGGCCGGCTGAATACCTGGAAATGATGGCAGCGGCTGTCTATGAGGTAGCCCGGCGGGGCGAAGGAATCATCTGCGGGAACGGGGCTCCCTATTTTCTGCGGGATTTTGGATGTGCCCTGCACCTGCGTATCCATGCCTCAGAAAATTTCCGGGTTGAACGGCTTATGGAGCAGAAAAAGATCAGTCAAGAAGAAGCCAGAAAGTTGATCGAGAAAGGGGACAGCGACCTGAAGGGGTTCATGCAGTTTTCCTTTCAGATGGACTGGAACGATATCGGCCTTTACGATGCAATCATCAACGTAGACAAGATCGGTATTGATTCAGCCGCAGCCCAGATAATTGCAATGGCCAGGACGCAGCAGATCCAGGCCTGCAGCCTGACCGCCCTGGAAACTATGGAAAAGCTGTCTCTTCTGAAAAGAGTGGAGGCCGCGATCCTGAAAAACAACGTTAATCCCCAGGAATTATTTTTCGAGGTGCCCGAGACAGGAGTTGTAAAAATAACGGGATTGATTAACCCCATGCGTACCGTGGGTGGCGTCCTGGAAATCGTGCGGGCTGTACCCGGAGTGCAAGACGTGATCTGCGAGGCAGAGCGGCATCCCATGGCCAATATCTAGCCCGCATTTCTGACCGGGCATTTGCCTCTCGATCTTTCAAGGATCTTCTTTACGCGGATCCTGGTATTCATCACATAGGCCCTTTCAGGCTGTTTTGGCAGAGGCCTGTTATCCCATTCAATGGCCTTTATTCTTGTCACGATTTTTTCCAGGTTCCCGTGTTCCTCTTCTGCCAACCTTTCCACCAGCCGCAGGTATTCCGCTGTTTGAATCATGGAGTCAAGGATGTATTTGCGGGCGTCTTTTCCCGTAACCACCATATGATGCCCAGTACAAAGGATATCCACATCCAGTGTTGAGAGTTCCCTAAGTGAATCCTGATACCGATCATAATCCACCAGGAATTCACAGATGCCGTCACAAATGACGGCTTCCCCCGCAATAAGGATACGCCTTGAGGGAATCCAGTAAGAACAGGAGTCCCACGTGTGCCCTGGTGTTAAAAGAGGGTGGATTTCGATTCCGCCGGATAGTTTGACGGGCTTTGTAGGGGCAAGGGGCATGTCAAGAGGGAATGATCGAAACGGTGCCCTGTTGATATGAGTGACCCCCCAGGAACTGAGGCTCTTCAGTGCCTCTTCCGAGAGGCTCGTGATACGTTTGATCGCGGCCGGGTGCCCCAGAACATCACGGATCCGGGATGCTCCCGCGATTTTCATCTCGGGCCAGCATTTCTTGAAATGGGCGGCTGAACCAATATGATCCCAGTGGGAATGGGTGAGGAAGAGATAAGAAGGGGACCGCGGGCCGAGAATATTCCTGATGTCTTTCTCATACGCGAAGGCCAGACCCGAAAATCCCGCATCAAAGAGGACCGGGTCAGCCCCGTCCAGCAAATAAACAGGAACGCTGGGGTGGCCGACCGAATAAAAGCCCTTTGCAATTTCTCCTGTGCGCGTAATGAACATTTCTCGATCCTTTTACTACAGCCCCTCATCATCCGGCAAGGACAAAAGACTGAATTGACATGGAGCACCCGATCTCCCATAATCACTTCAAGGAGGAAAATCCCAATGGAATCTCTTATTCGACAATGGCAAGGAGAAACCGTGATCACCCGGTATGACAGTCCTACAGGTGCCTGGATTTTTATTGCCGTCTACTCCACGCTCCTGGGGCCGGCCGCCGGTGGAACGCGGATGAGACCGTACCCCAATCCGCAGGCTGGGCTTGAGGATGCCATGCGCCTGGCAAAGGGAATGGCCTACAAATATGCAGTGCCGGGGATGCCCTGGGGAGGAGGAAAAGCGGTTATCGCCCTCCCTGATGA
>QMLQ01000193.1 GCA_003646815.1 Deltaproteobacteria bacterium
GCACCATTGGGTCCCAGGAATCCAAACACGGTCCCCTTTGGGACACTCAGGTTGATTCCATCAACGGCTTTTTTGTCTCTGAATATTTTTGTTAAATCAATCAGTTCAATCATGCCTATAATCAAGCACCTTAATATTCAGTTTGCCCATTAGGGCAATGATGGCAGTCTGTTGTTCCAGGCCGCCCCGGGCCAGCGCAATATGAGTCGCGTCAACCGGCATCTGGTTGAGGGTCGCGTCCATGCTGATCCATCTCCCCACCCATCCCTCGGTCCATGCATGGTAGTAAAACCTGCCTCTCGCATAGACCAGGCCAGCGCAAAGTCTTGCTGGGATGCCTGAGGCCCGGAGAAGTGCGGTGAGAAGGACCGCGTGCTCGTTACAATCACCGGCAAGAGTTTTGAGCACTTCACGCGCACTCGGCACGGACATGACTGGACGCTTGTCCACGTTCACATATACCCATGCCAGGATCCTCCGGGCCAGCCGCAACGGGTCATGCTCCATGCCTTCAATTTTCCGGGCGGTTTTTCGGATTGCCGGATCATCCACTTCAATGTTGATCTCCCCTTTGAGATAGGGTTCCATTTCACCGGTCCGGATTCCGGAAAAAAAGGAAGGCTCAGTCCGGGAAGAAATGGTCTCACGCCTAACACTGAGAATGCCCTCTTTGTATTCCTGCCTTTGATCATTCAGGACACCCGTAAAAAAAGATGTCCCGTCAATTCCCAGCAGTCTCACCTTCAGATAACGCATCTCCCGGGGCCGTGGAAGCCGTCTGTCCGATTTTATCGATGCCAGCTCGTAGAAATCTTCTCCCCCACTCCCTGAGATATTCTTTTGCGCCTGGGTTGGATTTGAGCGCACGAGGCTCATCCCCAGGAGCCCGCTCTCTTTCAGCAGGTCTCCGTTTTCATCGATCCAGAAAGACATGAGCTGGCCCATGAGACGGGTCTCAAGCCGATAGGTCCTGTACGGAATACGGTGGATCCTGATGGTCTCCCGGCCCACGACCCTGATCACCATTTGCTTCCTGGCCATGGTCGAGGGATCAAAAAATTGGATGGAGAAAGACTTTCCAACCGCAAGGGGTTCCTTTTTGAAAAAATAGTTGAGAGACGACCCGATATAGAGGGGACCCTGAATCGGGATTTTCTTTTCCGGGCTTCCTTCCCTCCTGACAGCCAACCAGCCGTCCCTCACATCGCCGCGCAGCGCAAAAGACGTGACTCCCGACTGGAGGGAAAAGTTGAAATGCTTCAAACGGAATGCACGATCCACCAGGGCATGCGTTTCACTGTGGATGAGGCTCGGCCTGCCAAGAAGGTTTAACCGCAGGAAAAGCGCCTCTTGCACAACGTACCCCTCTTCCAGGGGTACAATAGTGCTTCGGGAATAGCCGATCTTCCTGTCATGGAGAAAGATCTCCATCCATTCATGTGCGGGTCCGTCCAGCACCACTGCTTTATCGTTTTTTTTGTTTGTCTCCGCAGCCTTTTGTAGGCTTCCAGTAAAGGTATGCTTCATGATGAGGAGGCCCATCATCACCAGCCAGAAGCAGACGATCAGCACCCCGGTCAACCTGGCGATAAAGACCTTTCTCTTTTTGAGATTCTGTTCCGGGAAGGGTTTCATGAGACAGTGCTTTCAGCCTGGATCAGGAGAAAGATAGGGGTGACTTCTTGGTGCGCAGGGGTCCATCAGAGAGGGTAACCGACCTTCTTCATCAGGAGGCGGGAATTTTCAAGGAGTGAATCCAGGGCGCCTTGCGGGAGCCCGGCCCCTTCAACAACCTTCCGGGCCATTTCCCGTGTCAGGATGTCATGGGGGGCATGGGTGTCTGAATCCAGCACCAGCTTTGCGCCTGTCTCCCCGGCCATCCTGGCCACGTGTCCATTTGAAAATGCATGCCCCGGCCTTCCGGTGATCTCAAGAAAAACCCCTTTTTCCGCGGCAAGGGCGGCTTCTTCAGCGGTGATAAGCCCGGGGTGGGCGAGGATGTCGATCCCCGCATCCAGTCCGGCCCGGTTGGTTCCCGATGCCACGGGTTCCACAAGTGTCTCTCCATGGAGCACCACCAGGGCCGCCCCCAGGTCCCGGGCGCGCCGGACCATGTTCCCGATCAGAGGAGGTGGAACATGGGTTATTTCGACGCCGGGAATGACCTTGACGGACTGCACCGCGTTCAGGCCCGCGGCGACCTTGACAATCCTGGGAATGACGAAATCGATCATGGATGAATCCACGTGATCCGTAATAGCCACTGCATCATATTCCAGGGCCTCGAAACGCCTGATCAGTTCCGAGGGGACAAGAACGCCGTCGCTGAACAATGAATGGGTATGAAGATCAATCATCTTGCCCTACATCTTATATTTCCCGAAATCCTCCGGGTTGAGGCTCTCCAGAATCTCCTGCCATTTCTTTCCCTGCTCGGACTTGTCTTCGGGCTCTGCTTTCAGATCAATCTGGCTGGATTTCTGGATCACCTCTTCCGCCACGTAGATGGGCGCGTTGACCCGGAGGGAAAGGGCCAGCGCATCACTGGGTCTCGCATCTATTGACATTTTCTTTCCCCCGTGGGTGAAGTGGATCAGGGCATAGTATGTGTTGTTCTTGAGATCGCAGACTTCGATTTTTTCTATTTTCACGCCCACCTGTTCCATGATGTTCTTGACCAGATCATGGGTCATGGGCCTTGAGAACTTGATGCCCTCCAGCTCACTGGCAATGGCTGTTGCTTCCAGGAGCCCTATCCATATGGGCAAAGTCTTTTCACCATCTATTTCCTTCAGGATGACAATGGGACTGTTTGTCAGGGGATCAACGGTCAATCCGGATATGACCATCGGTCTGTACATGGGTTCCTCCATTAAATCAGGCTCCTTTTTACCTCTGATGTTCTTACGATAATGGCATTGTTGACCATAGCGTTGGTTTTGTCAATACAACTTTCCCTTGTCTTATACACCCGTTCACAGAATGGATCGGGTTTTTGTTTAAGAAAAGCAATTAGTTTACCGATTTCAAGGGTGACACTTTTTTTCATAATAGAACGCACGTCAAAAATCGCTCAGCCGCAATGAGAGGCCGCTCCTCATGAGATCAATGAGAAAACGTGCTGTAGGTCCAGTGCTCATTTTGGGAAAAGAAAAGGACGGCAAAACAAGGCCCGTTTTTTGCATATAACGTGGAAAGAGTGCCAGTTTCGAAAGGTTCAATTTTGTTCGAGGTCAAGAAAGGCGAAAATTTTAACCACTATTCAGAAAGGATCCAATATCATGCGCCGAAACACCGGCGGATTCACGCTCATTGAACTGGCCGTTGTCCTGGTGATCGTGGGTATCGTCATCTCCATCGTGGCGACAGTCCTCCCCTCCCTCATCCAGTCGGCAAAGATAAAAAAGGCACAGGCGATCCTGGAAAAGATGGATTACGCGGTGCAGGGTTATGCAATTGCCAACCATCGGCTCCCTTTTGCAGACGGAGACGGGGACGGTCAGGAGGACAGCGGAACCTATCTGGGAACATTACCCTACCTGACCCTTGGCCTCTCCTCCAATCAAGATGCCTGGGGAAATGTGGTAGGGTATGGTGTCTACGACTCGCTGACCGCGGCCTTTGCCGACGGCAATGCTTTTTGCACCGCTATCGCCGCTGCATCTGTCATGCCCTTTGATTCGAGCAAAACATTCACTACCTCCGCAGACCATCTCAGCGGTGCCACCTCATCTAACTCAGCCAACCAGGCCTACGTACTTGCCACCGGCGGTGCCAAGGACCTTGACAGTGTAAACGGATTTTTTGACCTGGGGAACGGAGAAGGCACCGCGACCACCCCGGGCTTCAATTCCCCCGGAAAAATACAGTCCACCTCGTATGATGACCTGGTACGGGCATTTTCCCTCAACGAACTGAACCAGAAGAACTGCACCGGGGGCGGCGGCAGCGGCGGAGGCGGCGGTTCAACCGGAGCTGAAAACACCAATGCCCTCTGCAGTGACGGTATTGACAATGACGGTGACGGATATATTGACTGTTTTGACCAGGACTGCTGCAGTGGTGGCCTCACGGTCTGTTCCCAGTGCCCGCCCCAGACGAACGTCCAGATCAACACCACTCCCATGGCCGGCGGCACTGTTGGGGGCTCCTATACCCATACGTTTCAGGCCAGCGGCGGCTCAGGATACTACTACTGGTACCTTGACGGCATTACCCCCAATATCCCCGGCCTCACCATTAGTCTCTGGAATGGTACCCTCAGCGGGACCATCGACAACTGCGCCGGGGACTACAGCGTGGATGTCCGCGTGGAAGACCGATATGATTCGGCCAAGACTGATTCCCATACCTTTACACTGACCGTATCCAACGGCACGGTGACGGTAACTCCCTCTCCTGGTGGCGGAGGACCAACAAGCCCGGATTTCATCGTGGACAGTTCCATTTTCTCCCAGCTATTCACGGCGAACGGCGAGCACGTGGGAGATTTTCACTGGTCAATCAACTGGCAGGGGACTGCTCCGGGGGGGTTCCAGATAGATGATCACTCTGCAACAGAGGGGAGACTCTGGAAAAGTGGCTCGAGTACTGCCGGAAATTTTACCTTCACCCTCACTGCCTCGGACGCTTCCTGTGCCTCCAACACCATGACAACAAATCCCTACTCAATGACAATTACCCCCGGCGGTGCTGTAGCCCCGTACACCGAAGGGATGGAGGGGGAATGGCGATTTGATGAATGCACAGCCTGGGACGGATCCAGCTACGATGTTGTGGATTCAAATGGGGTTCTTACGCACTACGGAAAGGCTTCAGGGGGAGCAACCGGGACATCAATGGGGAAAATCTGCCGGGCAGCCTCGTTTGACGGGGCGGATGACAAGATCGTCAGCCAGGTATTGACCGGCTCCGACATTATGGTCTTCACCGACCAGGTGAGCCTCGCGTGCTGGTTCAAGTCTCCCGGCGGGGGCGGCACTTATCCGAGGCTCATAGAATTTTCTGATGCTTCCGGAAGCGCATCCAGGAGTACCGCACTCGCCTATGATCCCGATGGATCCCTGCGTGCCTGGGTAACCGATCAGGGGAGCGGTGTCCGGGGCGGAGCGGTTGATTACAGTGCCGAGCTCTACAACGACAACCAGTGGCACCATGCGGTGTACACCTACAGCAGCGCAAACGGCGGCAGGCTGTACATTGATGGTTCACTCAAACAAACCGCAACCGACCATCCCACGACCAACATCGCCGACGCGGAAACCTTTGTAATCGGGGGATACTTTCCCGATACCAACAATGGATTTCTGGGTCTTATTGATGAGGTCATGGTTTTCAGCCGTGAACTCACCCAGGAAGATGTTACCAACCTCTACTCCCTGTCCCGGGCTGGTTGTTCCGGGAGCTGTTACTCCGATCCCATTGCTGAATACCGCATGGAAAATTTCCCATGGAGCGGGGCTCCAGGTGAAGTGGTGGATTCCGGCTCCGGCGGGACCAACGGAGTTGCCGCGGCGGCCGGCTCAGGATCCATTCCTATCCAAACGACACCCTCCAGCGGGAAGGTCTGCAGGGCTGGAATTTTCACCCGTGTGGATGCGAGCAATGGGGGTTACCTTGACCTGGGAGACCCGGCGGACGGGGATCTCGATCCGGGTACCAGTCCCTGGACCGTTTCGGCCTGGTTCAAATGGGATGGATCGTCCGGCGAGAATATCCTTTTCAACAAGGAAAATCTCTATGAGGTGAGGATAAACAACGGATATCTCCAGTATGCGTGGCAGCCCCACTGGGCATGGGACGGGGGAACGTCTTTCCCGGTCTCGGCCGATACCTGGAAACACGTGGCCATTGTCTATGACGGTCACCAGCAGGTGCTTTACAAGAATGGGCGCCAGGTGTATTCCCGGAACCAGACCGGTGCCATTGGGGCAAATACCAGCAAGCTGCTGATCGGTGCCCGGGGAAGCGCTTCTCCCAGCAATTTCTTCGGAGGAGAGATTGATGAAGTGAAAATCTATGACCGGGCCCTGGCAGAAAACGAAATCCAGGCGGCCGTGGATGAAACAAGGGATTGCTCTGCGGACTCGGTTGTCATCACCACCACTTCTCTCCCCCAGGGCACCATAAACAGCATTTATGACACTACCCTTTCGGCCACCGGCGGAACGCCC
>QMLQ01000194.1 GCA_003646815.1 Deltaproteobacteria bacterium
AGAGAAAAACGTTCATACAAGGCAAAACTCAAGGAGCTGATCCAGGCGTTCCTTCTTGAACGGCAGTATACGAAACAGGAGATACTGGAAATGTATGCGAACCAGTTTTTTGTAACCGGGTTCGGCAAAGGGCTTCAGATCGCCGCCCAGTATTTCTTTGATAAAGACGCTAAGAATCTCTCCCTGGTGGAAGCGGCTTTCATCGCCGGATCCGTGAAATCACCAAACCGCTATAATCCTTTCATTAAAAAGACCGAGGAAGAAAGGAAAGAGGCCGTCAGGCTTGCGAGGCTGAGGAAGGATTACGTTCTCAAAAACATGTTCAACCTCCATTTCATCAGCCATGCTGAATACCAGCAGGCGAAGGCACAGGAAATCCCCTTCAAAGAGGGAAAGATCACCTATCGGCTCAATGTTATCCTTGATTATGTGCGGGACCAGCTTGAATCTCCGTTTTTCCTGGGTGTTCTCAGCGAGCAGGGAATTGACAATATCGCCACCTCCGGCATCAGGATTTACACCTCCATCAACCGGCAAATCCAGGACGCGGCCCTCCAAAGCCTTCGCCAACACCTGCCGGGCCTTGACGTCCAGCTGGCCGGCTATGACCAGCAGGAACGGCAAAAAGAATATGAGAAATTGGAAAAATTGGGGCTCCTGGGAGATGACCACAACGGTCATCTCCCGTTTCTTGCACGCATCACCCATATCGATGCTCACAATCAGAAAGGGACTATGATCGTGAGCTGGAAAAACGGAGGCGGCATTGTCGGATACCAGGGGCTGAGGCCCGTGGTCGAGGCCTGGTTGAAATGGAAACGGGGAAAAGAGGCCCGTTTTACCGGTCATCGCGTGCCGTCTTTTCTCACCTCCTTCCACAAAGGAGACCTCGTTGCCGTCAAATGGGTCCCCGGTGAAAAGACAGGACAAGAGCGGGAATTGCAACTCGCGGTTTTCCCGCAGCTTGAAGGCGGCATCGTGGTTCTCCACGAAGGCATGATAAAGGCCATGGTCGGCGGATTTTCAAACCGTTATTTCAACCGGGCTGTTGACGCGAAGCGGCAGCTTGGATCCATATTCAAACCCATTGTCTATACTGCCGCCGTACAGCTCAAATGGAACCCCCTGGACCCGCTTATGAACAGACGGGATCTCTTTCCCTTTGAAAAGACCTACTATTCCCCCAGGCCTGATCATGAGCCCGAACAGGAAACCGTATCAATGGCCTGGGCAGGCGCCAAGTCGGAAAACCTGGCCACAGTCTGGCTCCTCTATCATCTCACGGATCACTTGAACCTGAATGAATTCCGACAGGTCGCCCGCCTTCTCGGGCTTGACCGGGAAGAAGGCGAGAGCTACCTCCAGTACAAGCGCCGTATCCGTGACAAGAAAGGAGTTGTCGTCAACCGTGAGGCGCTCCTTGAAGCATCCCTTGAGCAGGCAAAAAAGGAAGTGGAGCCGGATGTTATTTTCAGCGGCAACGAAAGCATGCTGGAGACCTTGCGCAGCCTCCACTATCGCATCCCGCGAAAAGCCTGGAGCCAGCTCCGTGTTGGAAGAGAGCAAATACTCAGGCGCGATTTCACACGCCTTAATCGTCTCAACCTGATAATGAAACGTCATTGGACTGAGCTGGCAACAGCCCTTGAAACCCCCGGCGAAATGATCCCGGTCACAAAAAAAATGCTCCTGGCCCGTCATTTTTACTGGGTTCAGAAGGATGACGGAAGGCACGATAGAATGGTTTATACGGAAAACCCAAATGGGATTTCCTATACGGTACTCCTGCCGGTGGAGCCGGAAGAGTTGAATGGCATTGATTCGCTGCCAAAAATGGAAGAGATATGGGTTGATGACCTTCTTACCTCCGGGACGATCGATGAACTCCAGGCAAGTCTCCAGCGAAAATACAAGGAACTCCTTAGCCGCAATCGCCGCTATGATCTCAGCCTGCTTTTCTGGATCAGGGACTTCAGGACACTTGTAAACCTCTCATACGTGGCCTATCTCGGCAAGAAGATGGGAATCAAAACCCGGCTTGACCCGGTACTGTCTTTCCCGCTGGGCGCGAATGCCATCAGTATCCTTGAGGCCGCCACCGCCTACCAGACCATCATGACAGGAAGGATTTTTCCGCTCTCAGAGATCAGCGAACCACAACCGGTGCCCATCATCACCAAAATTGTCGACCGGGACGGCGAAACCATATGGGAGTACCACGAAAAACCGGATGCGATTGTTTCACATCATGCCGCTGAGTCCGTGCGGGAAATTCTCAGAAAGGTAATGGAGGTTGGAACCGGTCTTAGGGCCAGAGACGCGGTCCGCGTGGACGGGTATCATCTTCCCCTATATGGAAAAACAGGGACATCTAACCGGTTCAGAAATTCGAGTTTTGTAGGATTTATTCCCGCACCGGCAGAGCCGACCGGAGAATTAAAGCTCAGGAACGGGTATGTGGTCGCCAGTTACGTGGGATACGACGACAACCGTCCAATGAAAGGAAAGCATTTCGCCATTTATGGGTCATCAGGCGCCCTGCCGCTCTGGATAGACACCATGAATGCCATCGCCCGGATTCCGCGGTACAAGGGGGCCCTTGACACCGAAACCATCTCCATGCGTGCTGCAGGTGGCGTCCCGGTCTGCCCGAAAGGGCTTCGGGCCATTCCTGTCTCCGCCTTGAACGGGATGCCTGCCGATTTAAAGGAATACAGGGATGAAAGCAATCCCGTCACGTTCTTGTGTGCGCCCGTGGAGATCTCCGGGGAAGCATATCAGCTCAGGAGGAAGTTTGAACCTTCGGGCTTGCCTGATTTCGTTGAGTGAAGACGAATTCAGCTGGATAGGCTGAAAAACAGTGGTATTGCGTTGAGTAACTGTATTTTGGAGAAAACAATGAAAGCAATTTTTCTTAGATTCATGCTTGTATTTTTACTTGTGGCGGCAGGATGCGCCGGGTTCCCCAGGACAAGAGGTCCCGTTTATACCGGAGCGGCTCCTTCCTCCCGCCCCCTGATTGATCAGCAAGAACTTGGCAGAAAGATGGTTTCGCTCCAGCGTAAGCTTCAGGAAAACAGCATTTCCGAGGAAGATCGTCCTGCAGCAGAGGCCCTCCTGGAGATCTACAAGCTCCTGCAGGGAACGGATTCTCCCTCTATGACTGAAACCCAATACCGTCGTCTCGTTGCCAGGATTTATTTGCGCCTCGAGCGCGTTGAATCGGGCTTCCAACCACCGGGAGTGCGAGCACCATCCGCAGAAAAAACTATCATGGACCTCTTTGCCGGGAAACGGCAAAGGATCCTGCAGACCTATCTTTCCGGGGACTCGCGCGGCGTCATCAACCAGGTACTCGAACTCAAAAACCGCTTTGGTCCAGGCGCACTCACCCCGGACATAAACCTGGTTTTCGCGTTGTCCCTTGCGGACCGGGGTATGTTCAAAGAAGCCATTCAAACCGGGGAACGTACTGCAAGGGAACTGGAAAAAGAGCCTGACCTCATGATTCTTGAGAGCAAGATTGCTCTCTGGAATTCTCGTCTGGGCCGGGAAGACGCGGCCATGCTCCGGTATGATAAGATGAACGACTTGATGGATGACCGGAGGGCACTCCTCAATCGGTTGAAAGAAGAACTTCATGTGACATCTCAGCGGCAGGTGGCAAAGCTCATTCCCCTTCCCCGTGTTCTCAACATGGTTGAAGAAAAGGTGCGGGCCCACGCGTTCGACGAGGCGAGGGAATTACTCCTCCAAAAAAAGCAGGACCCGGCTCTTTCTCCTGCGGAAATTAGTACCATTGACAAGGCCGTTGAACGGGTGGAAAAGGCAAGGCAGACAGCCCGGGGGCGTGAAGACGAGGCACTGAAGAAAATCCGCGGCCTGGTTGAAAGGGAAAGGTATGATGAAGCACTCACACTCCTGGAAGACCTGAGGTCAGAGGGGATACACGGCTATCAATTCTTCGACCTACAGCGAACTGCAACAGAAGGTTTCATCAGGCGGGAAAGAAAAAAGGCCGCTGCCCTTTTTCTGCGAGCGAGAACGGCCGGAAGTTCCCTCGAAAAAAAAGAATACCTTCGTCAGTCTCACGATATTCTTCAAGGGTTACTTGATAAGTTTCCATCATCTCCAGCTCGCGACAAGATATTACAGAACCTGGAAATGGTCGACAGGGAGCTTTCAAAATGGTAGCACAAACTTTGACAGGATGAACAGGATTGCCCGGATTTCTTTGCCGGTTTCCCGCCTCAGGCCCATAGGGGCCTACGCCGGTGGGATGAAACGGGCAAAACACAATCGCCTTCGGCGAAGGTTTTTCCTCTGCCTCCCGTGAAATTATTCGCGGGAAACGGTAGAACCCTTTCAATTCTCACCGGTAGAACCGGTGGATTATTTATGATTTAGCGGTCCAGCTCATTTCTGATGGCCATTGCAATCTTTTCCATGAGATACGGCTTTTTCACATAGGCTCCTGCCCCCAACCGCTGCGCTTCTTTCACCCGGCCTGATTCTGAAAAGCCGCTCGCGATGATCGCCCGCTGACCCGGACGTAGTTTCAGGATCTCCTTATAGGTATCAAGCCCGTCCATACCCGGGTTCATAATCATGTCCAGAACCACCACGTCTGCCCTGGTGGATTTCAACCATTCCACCGCCTCTTCTCCACTGGACACGCAGAAAACTTTATAGCCCAGTTTCTCCAGGATACCCGTGGCCACATCTCTCTGTTCCTGGATGTCATCCACCACGAGAACAGTCTCTCCTTTCCCCTGGTAGTCTTCCTGAGAGACTTCACGGCCCTTCCCTGCGGCTTGACGACGGGTAATGGGAAAGTAGAGGGTGAAGGTCGTGCCCTGCCCTTCCGTGCTTTGCACATCAATATACCCGTTGTGATCTTTTACTGTTCCCCACACCACTGCCATGCCCAGGCCGGTTCCACTCCTTCCCATGACCTTCTTGGTGTAGAAAGGCTCAAAAATACGATCCAGATCTTTTTCCGGTATTCCAATGCCCGTATCCGAAACGGTCAACACAGCATATTCTCCCTCGTCTACGTGGGCATACCTTTTCATCGGGCTATCCACGTACCTGTTCTTTGTGGACACCATCACTGATCCGCCGTCGGGCATGGCCTCGGCCGCATTGGAAATAAGATTCATAACGGTTTTCGAGATGTGCACTGGAGATCCCATGATATTCTGGAGGTCTGTTTCCAGATCAGTCCTGACAGTAACCGCAGGATGGTTTTCCTGGAGATTTTCGAATTCCGGACTCTTGAGATAATCAGAAATAATGTCATTCAGATTCAATACTTCCGTGACAGCAACACCCCTTCGTGCGAGGGTGAGAAGGTCCTGCACAATGCTCGCAGCTTTCTCCCCTGATTTCTGGATAGTTTCAATGGGCTTCCGGAGCTTGCTGTCTTCGGGGATCTGCATGAGCAGCAGCTCGGGGTAGCTTACCAGGCCGGCAAGGATATTATTGAGGTCGTGAGCCACACCCCCCGCCAGGGTTCCAATAGCTTCCATCTTGTGGGCACGCTGTAAGCGAAGCTCCAGTTCGCGGCGTTCTTTTTCCACTTCCTTGAGATCAGTTATATCATTGCCGATGCATAGGATTTCATAAATCACCCCATCACTGTTGTATATGGGCCGAAAAGTCCACACGATCCAGGCCTCTTTGCCGCTTTTTCGTTTTGACCTGGTCTCCCGGGTAAACCTCTTCTCCGGGTGTGCCTGGATTCTTTCCAGGAGCGTACGCACCTCTTTTTCGACCGTTTCTCCTTCCAGCAGAACCGTGCCTACAACACTTTTTCCCTTTACCTCTCTCTCTTCGAACCCGAAAAACTTCTGGGCGAATTCATTGAGGAAATTGATGTGCCCCTTTGTATCCAATCGGAGGATAATGCTGTTGGCACTTTCCACCAGTTCCCGGTATTTTTTTTCACTGTCCTGCATCTTCTGGAAAGATCGGGCATTGACCAGGCTCATGGCTGTCTGGGAGGCGACACCGATGAGAAGGCTCACATCCGTCTGCGTGAGCGGACGCCTGGAATGGAGGTTATCAACGGTCAGCAGGCCCAGGGACTCCTTCTCGTAAACGATGGGAACGCAGACAAGGGATCGGAC
>QMLQ01000195.1 GCA_003646815.1 Deltaproteobacteria bacterium
AAATGACTTTGACGTACTGCAAGTATGCCTTCATCCATTTTTCTTCGCGCGCCTTGTATCCACGCGCCTTCCCGCCGCCTCGCTACGAAGGCCCGTGAGAAAATCGGGTTAAGCGGGACATTTCTTTTACCGGTATCACATGGTCCATGTCAGTATGGCCCCAGCCCATGTCAATCCCGCCCCAAAAGATACAATAAGTACATGGGAGCCCTTTTTCAAGCGCCCCTCGCGGTTGGCTTCATTCAAGGCAATCGGAATTGTTCCGGAAGAAGTGTTCCCGTATTTGTGGATATTCGTAAAAACCCTTTCCATGGGAACTCCCAGGTTATCGGCAAGGCCCTGGATGATCCGAATATTTGCCTGGTGCGGGACCACAAGATCAATATCATCACTGGAAAGGCCATTGTGTGCCAGCGCCTCTCGCGATACTTCTGACAGACATCTTATGGCCCGTTTGAAAATCTTGTTCCCCTCCATTTTCAGGAAAAAAGGCTTCTGATCAAGGCCCTGGAGGATTTCAGGGGTAAACGTGTTTCCGTAAGAAGAATAAAGCAAATCCCACGCTGTGCCGTCCGATTTCAGGTGGGTAGAGAGGATACCACCAGGCTCAGGCTTGGCTTGAATGACAACGGCCCCGGCTCCGTCTGCAAGGAGCACGGCTGTGCTCCGGTCCTCCCAGTTCACCACGCTTGACAACCTTTCAACTCCTACGACAAGGGCAGTTTGACACATGCCGCACTTGACCGCATTGTTCACCATGGCAAGGGCGTATAAAAACCCTGCACACCCGGCTGATACGTCAAACGCAAAGGCATTCGTGGCGCCCAACTCCTTTTGCACCATGCATGCTGCGGAAGGGAACTGCCGGTCAGCCGTAACAGTGCCAACCACCATCATATCCAGTTTTTCGGCCGCGATCCCGGCCATTTCCAGGGCTTCCAGAGAGGCCTTGGTGGCCATGTCAGTAGTGCTTTCATGCCTTCCGGTTGACGAGATACGCCGTTCCTTGATACCACTTCGCCGTGTGATCCATTCATCGGTGGTATCTACTATGCTCTCCATATCTTTGTTGGACAATACCCTCTCGGGCATCGATGAACCGGTCCCAACAATGTGTGCCTGGGCCATATTTATTTTTCCTCTTCATAATTTGGGATTTTCGACAAGGAACATAGAACCGTTTCTGGAAAGAACCCCCTACGGGAACCGGGTGGGACCTGAACATGAGTAGCAGATGATTCTCCATTCTTTGACCATGCTCTGGTTCTCGGTCAAACACGAAGAAGCTTTCCTGTTGAGCGGTGCCCCTTTCCTGTCTCTTGGTTGTTCATCCCGGGGAACATGGTACGTCGGCGTCTTTTCTCCCCAAGAAAACTTTTATGCACAATATGAGACGCTAAAAGCCCGCTCAAGTCAAGGGAAAAGAAGATGGCTGGGAACCGGTTTTTCTATCCTGGAAGCATCATCTTGCCGGGGTTGAGGATGTTGTTGGGATCAAGGGCCTGTTTCAATTTGCGCATCGTCTTGAGGGCCGTCGGGTCGTGTTCCAGCGGCATATACTTGGCCTTGGTCATGCCGATACCGTGCTCCCCGGACAGGGTCCCTCCCAGATCACAGGCCAGCTTATGAAGCTCGTAAAGAAGTGGTTCCAACCTGGCAACCTGATCCGGGTCCTTGCCGTCGTATAGGATATTGGTATGAAGATTTCCGTCGCCTGCATGGCCGAAATTGAACAGATCAAGACCATGGACGCGGGACAGCTCTTCCGATCGCCGGAGGAACGTTGCAATCTGACTCATGGGTACGGTGATATCCTCCGGAGCGTAGTCCAGGTGAATTGCTCCCATCATACCCCCTATGGATTTACGTGCCTTCCACAGAAGCTCCGCCTCTCTCATGGTGGCTGCGACTTCCACTTCGGCCGCATTGCACCCGCGAAACATCTCCGCAATTTTCGTCAGCTGAAACCGCACATAGCTTTCGGTCATGCCGTCAGTTTCAACCAGGAGCAGTGCCTCAACCTCCGGGAGATCCAAGTGCGCATGTTCCCTGAGGAGGGAGATGACCGATCCGTCCAGCAGTTCCAGTACACTGGGCGTTACCTCCGAGTGCATGACCCTGGTAACGGCTTGCCCCGCATCCTCGAGTTTATGAAAAACAGCCAGTGCAGTAGCCCTGTGGGATGGTTGCGGCGCTATTTTCAGCGTGATCTCGGTTATTACCGCCAGGGTTCCTTCCGATCCCACCAGGAACCTGCAGAGATCATAGCCTGAGGAGGTCTTCATGGTCCGCGCCCCCACCCGCATGACTTCCCCACTCGCGAGCACCGCTTCAAGACAGAGCACATAATCGCGGGTGGTACCGTATTTCACCGCGTGCAATCCTCCCGCATTAGTCGCCACGTTCCCGCCGAGAGTGCAGACAACCCCGCTTGCGGGATCGGGGGGAAAGAAAAACCCGTAGGGAGCAAGGGCGGATTGCAAGTCAGCATACACCACCCCCGGTTGGACCACGGCCAGACGGTCAGGAATACATATCTCCAAAATGCTATTCATCCGTGTCACATCGAGGACGATGCCTCCCCGTGCAGGAACCGCAAGACCTCCAAGCCCCGTCCCTGCACCCCGAGGCGTCACCGGAATGCCCTTTTCGTTGGCCATGGAAAGTATGCGGGAGACCTGCTCCGTGGATATGGCCCACAACGCACAGTCCGGGCGATGCTCATAACTGGACGCATCATAGGTATAGGATACAAGGTCTATAATATTCTCGGTAAAATTCTCCTCACCTACGATATCCAGCAATGCCTGCCTTGTTTTTTCATCCATTCAGGTGTGTCTCCTCCTTATACGCACAAAGATGGTTCAATTCAATCCAGGTCCTCCTCAAGAGTACCCCAAAAGGCCTCAATACACTTGTATTACCTAAAACCTGCATAATCTGTTTTCAAAAAAACGTTATGCTTTTAATACCAGCGAGTTATGGGAAGGCTGTGTTTGCATATCACGCATCAATCTGAATGCGGCCGCCTCCAGAGGCCGAGGATCTTGATGACGGTGAGCGACGTCGCCATGATAAAGACAAAGACCAGCACCGTGAATGCGGTGCTCCAGTGCCACCACAGAGGACCATTTACCAGGACGGTGCATCCGCCCACGATGGGGACCACAAACACATTCATGATGGCTATCTCCAGGGCCACCGGCGTCTGGAACTCAGGGTCCGCTATTCTGAGAAGCAGGAGACCGCAGGACACTGTGCCGGTCACGGTCCCGTAAATTGCCACTGTTCTTTCCAGGTTATAGGATGGGAGCCTTTTCCCCAGGAACAATACCACCAGGGTAGTGAGTATGCCGCTGACCAGAGAAATGGTCAGAAAGGGAACCATGTATGTCCAGACCACCAGCACCTGGATGGCAGTCACCGTGGCGACAATCAGGAAATCCACGGACCACCCTGTAATCCTTCTCTGGATTCCCCTATCAACAAGGTACTCAAGCCCCATCTTTTCCATGAGCCACCGCACACAAAGGGCCAGGCCGAGGCCGAAAAAGAAGAAAAACCCCCACAGCATCTTGCCCGCGTCAGGGGGCAGGACCTTTCCAAAGTATTTTACAAATAGGTAGGTCAGCACATACACGAGGCCGACCAGGGCGGCCTGAAAGGCGAGACTGTCGGTATTAGCAGAATGGAGCGTCAACTCACCGGCTGATTCTCTCTTCTGGCCCCGGGCGGTAAGTCCCACCAGGAAATCTCGCGGTAATCCGCCGGTTCCCCGTGCAGAGGAGCCTTTCCTGATCCAATGGTTTACCAGGGGCACCCCTACAAAAAAGGCGAAAAAATACCCCACGGCCGCAAACCCAAGGCCCAGAGTGGCTGCATGATTGAACCCCACGGTCTCCCATACCTTGCCGAACGACAGGGCCTGACCCGGCCCTTCATTGAATCCTAAGGGAACGAGGAACCCGAAGGTGGGAAAGAGCTTCACTCCGAAAACGGAAAAGAGAAGGACAGACAGCCCTCCAATGGCTGCCTGCAGAGGAAAGGTAACACCCTGGGTAAGGGCCATCCACAAAGACCCTTTCACTATCTCCTTCTTGTGCCCGGAAGTATTGTGCGCCTCCCTGCCGCGGGTGAGCCCCACCGATATGAAGGAGATGTTAAATAAATGGTAGGCAAAGCTCTCCAGGTCATGGGCAGAAAAGTGAACGAGCCCGGTGTTCGCGAGGATCAGGCCGAGTACGCCTCCGATGAGACAGCTCGGGAAGAGAAATCTCTGAAAAAAGGGAATCCTTGCTCGCAGGACCACGCCCATGAGCAGCAGGATGGCAAGAAAACCGAAAAGGAGAATTGAATGAAACGGGAAAGGGGCCCGCATGGTATACCTCCTGATGAAAGGAATACATCTTGCCCGGCAATGGGACATCTTCCGAAGTTTATTCAGGAAAAGCCATCTTCGTTTATACTCTCTTCCTCTAATTTGTACAATCTTTTCCGCAGGAAAATACGCACAAATGCAAAGGCGCACAGAATGGCTGCAAGGCCGAAAAGGATCTCATAAAGATGGTAACTGATCTGCTCAAGCCACGCCATTCTGGGTCTGAGGGACTCTTGCCACTGCTTTTCCAGGTCTTCAACAGAAGTGGAAAACGCCTGCTGGAAAGCAATTTCCGTTTTCATACCTCTTGAAAGGAGATCAAGCATGGAAAGGACCTGTCTGGTGCCGAAATGGGAAAACAGGTAGGCAACAAAAGCCTTGCTTTCCTGGTATGCCAGAATGAGGCCCTGCTCATGGCGGGGAAACCGGTATTTCAAATCGCGAAACACAATAAAATCGTTTGAAAGGGCGGCCCTGTTCAGGAGGGAATATTGCTGGTCCATGATGATTTCGTCGATTCCATCGCTTGCCCATTGGCACAACCCTTCGTCCAGCCATCGGGGAAGAGAAGAAGGCCGTATATGCTGATGGAGCAGGAGGTGGCAGAGCTCGTGCTTGAGGGTAACGGAGAGGCGAAAGGGACGGGTAAGCATCCTGGAATAATCTATGACGATGAGATTTTTCTTGGGGACTGCAAAGGCCACTGTGAGGGGGCTCGCCACCATTTTCAGGAAATGGTCTCTCTCCTTGAGAAGGAGGACCGATGGCCTGCCAGAAATTTTCCATCCAAAAATGTTGACCAGGTCACCGTAGACCTGGGGAAAGAGCACTGCGACTTTCTCTGCCGCCGGCTTGAGCGAATCGCTGTAATAGACGGAAACGTTTTGGTCTTCGAGGACATGAAGGTCTTGGGCGGAAGCACCTCTTATCAGGACCATCGAGAAAACGATACTCAAGAAAAGATAACCGGCTCTGATTGAAACGATACGAAGCTTTTCCTGATGCCGCTCAGGCAAGCGATTTATTCTGTTAACTTTTGACCACATGTTAATTTTTGCCTTTAACACTTTAACATATTCTTTACAGCAACTCCAGCCAGAAATTCCTGAAAGCCGCTCCTTTATCCGCTGCTTTTCGTTCCCTCCTCCGGATAGATGTGACCTATTTCAATAAATCCCCAAAGATGGAAAAGCAAAGCTACCATGCGTAAGACAGGGGCAATAATACCTGCCCGGGAAGAGGAGCCTCCGGCTGCGCCCATTGACCTCCGGAAACTGTTTCCATTTCTCTGTTACGGGCTGATAGCCCCCTGGAATATTGGCATCAGTGTTGCAAAATTTAACAGGGGGAAAAAGACTAGAACGAAATACTCCCTTGAGAGTCCTGATGATATGGAACGATTCCTCGAAAAAACATACATCGAGCGGCTAAACAGTGTGCCCCTTTCCGTGAAACTTGTTGTGGGCGTGAGCGCCATTTTGATCGTTGTAATGGGTCTTTTCACCTCTTATGACATGCGGACCCGGACAAGGTTCCATCTTGAGCAGCAGCAGCAATGGGCCCACACCCTGAGCGATACGGTCATGAGAAGCATAGAGTATTCTATGTTCGATGGCAAGATGGATGACGTCCAGGCCATCCTAGAGAGGCTTTATACCCTGAAAGGGATCAAGGTAGTCAACCTCTGCGACGAAACCGGCACCATCAAGTACAGCGGCTTACCGGTA
>QMLQ01000196.1 GCA_003646815.1 Deltaproteobacteria bacterium
AGTTTTTTTAGGGCGTTATGGTGAGCGAATAGGAGGCCGCAAAACCAAATAAAAAAAGCGGAGCATGTGCTCCGCTTTATTATTTTTTTGGGGTCTCTTTCGCGTCGGCACACACTAGGTCATTCCGGGCCCCCCGGCAAAATAAAAATAAAAAAACCTGAAAGTGTGTGCGAAATTCATTTTCTGTTTCCTTTTTTCCAATCCCATAGCAAGAAACCCGATGTTTTGTCAATATATTTCTGTTTCCCCGGGATCTTTGCATTCTTTGGTGTACGGAGAGCGGCAAGAATGCTGATGAGGCAATGGCCTTGCAAAGAAAAAGCTTGACTTCTCCTGGGAAGTAGCTATTTTAGTTCCATCAACAAGGTTTTATTCTTTTTGATGGCAGTTTTCGTTCTGAGGAAAAGTTTCATTTGTCCGGAGTGACAACCTTAAGATTCGAACTGTTAATAATCTTGAAAGGAGGGTGTCACAATGGCTAATGGAACGGTGAAGTGGTTTAATGACAGTAAAGGCTTTGGCTTTATTGAGCAGCAGGATGGACCGGATGTGTTCGTCCATCACTCGGCGATCAACGGTAATGGCTTTCGGTCCTTGAATGAAGGCGATCAGGTTACCTTTGATATCGAGCAAGGGGCAAAAGGTCCGGCTGCAGCAAATGTTACCGTAGTATAACATATTGCTTTAACAAACAAGAAGGGCATTTCATTCAACTGTAATGAAATGCCCTTTCTTTTCGATTCATCGCTTCTCATGCCCTCGTCTCAAAAGCGATGATCTCCCGATGATCACGCGCCTCGCATACCGTGTGATTGACAGGATATGCAGGGCGGCCGAATGTTGATCCTGTGCCCATGCAGAATAATGACCCCAGGAAGAATAATGAGCAGTGATCGAACTCTGTATATCTTGGTGAAAGATCAATCCGCGCTTGCCCGCATGGCGGCTGAACTGGAAAAAGAAAAAGCCATAGCAGTGGATTTGGAGGCGGATTCCCTGTTTCACTACCGTGAGCAGGTGTGCCTCCTTCAGATTTCAACGCGCTTGCAGAATTACCTTGTAGACCCCTTAGTACTGAAGGATCTTTCTTCTCTTTCCCCGATTTTTGCGAATCCCCGTGTTCGAAAGGTATTCCATGGAGCGGACAATGATATCCGCGCTCTTTACAGGGACTTTCGCATCGAGGTGAATGGCCTTTTCGATACGCAAATCGCGGCACGATTCCTGGGAAACGGGGAAACAGGCCTTGCCGGTCTGCTCAAGGAAAACCTGGGAGTCTTCCTTGACAAGAAGTTTCAGAAAAAGGACTGGTCAAAGAGACCATTGCCTGCTCAAATGCTTAACTACGCCGTCCATGACACATCTCACCTTCTCGGCTTGAGCCGAATACTCGAAAAGGAGCTGCGAACCAAAAACCGGCTTTCCTGGGTGGAGGAGGAATGTGAATTGCTGAGCAAGGTTCGCCAGGATCCACGCGGAGACGAGCCCTTTTTCCTGCGGTTCAAGGGAGCGGGAAGGCTGGACAAAAGGAGCCTTGCCGTTCTTGAATTTTTGCTTCAATGGCGGGACCAAAAGGCAAAAGAGAGGAATCTTCCTCCCTTCAAGGTTATCGGAAATATGCCGATCATGGAGATTGCCAAGACCAGGCCGAGCAGTCAAGCGGGCCTTGAGACTGTGCCGGGTCTCAGCGCACGGCAAAGAGAGATGCTGGGTTCTCTAATTTTGAAAAAAATTGAAGAGGCCATGCAATTGACGGATCCAGAGCTGCCTGTATACCCGAAAAGAAGACGACAGCAGGTGGACGCCGCCGTGTCCAGAAAGGTGAAGGCCCTGAAGGCATGGAGAAGCCGGAAGGGAAAAGAGATGGGAGTGGACCCTTCTCTTGTTTGCACCAATGTCCAGATACAATCCATCGTACTAATTTCCCCGCATCGGCACGAAGATTTGGTGGCGGTAAGCGAACTGCGGGAATGGCAGAAAAACCTCTTTGGCGATGAAATCTGCTCCCTCCTGGAAAATAAAGATGCATAGAACCTCTCTAGATTGACTTATCCTGCATGAAATATTAGAATCCACTTGCGATTGAAAGGGTGTCCTTGATGCCC
This sequence comes from Deltaproteobacteria bacterium, assembly GCA_003646815.1. GTDB lineage: Bacteria > Desulfobacterota > DSM-4660 > Desulfatiglandales > Desulfatiglandaceae > B46-G9. The sequence continues at coordinate 2,106 of QMLQ01000196.1, forward strand.
ATGTGAAATGAATTGATTTCTGGAGAGGCCATGATCAGCCCATACCTGAGGGCCTTGAGAGCTCCTTTTCTTGCGGGTTCTCTGGTCACCGTCCTGGTTGGATCTGCATATTCTTTTTCCCTGGGAGCCTTTTCTCCCTTGCTTTTCATCATAACCCTGCTCGGAGTCGGCGCTCTGCATCTTGGGGCCAATCTTCTTAATGATTATTACGACGCGCGCGGGAGTGATCCCATCAATGTGCGGGTGACCCCTTTCAGCGGAGGGAGCCGGGTCATCCAGGAGGGAGAGCTTTCTGCACACTGGGTGCTCCTCATGGGACTTTTTTTTCTTGCGGTGGGCATCGCTTCGGGCATCTGGTTGATCTTCCTGGGACGCCCCTGGGTCATGTTTTTCGGGGGGCTGGGCCTTTTCACGGGCTGGGTCTACTCGGCATCTCCTTTTCAGTGGATGTCAAAGGGACTGGGGGAACTGGTGATATTTTTCGCGTTCGGTCCCCTGATCACCCTGGGGACCTTTTATGTGATGTCCAATTCCGTAAGCTGGGCCGCGTTCTTGGTTGGTTTTCCCCAAGGGTTTCTGGTCGCCGCCATCATCTGGGTGAACGAATTTCCCGATTTCCAGGCAGATGCGGAAGCCGGGAAGAGGAATCTCGTGGTGAGGCTCGGGCTGAAGGCAAGCCGATACGGATACATAATAATCATGCTGTGCGCTTTTGCATCCGTTATCGTTCTGGTGGGGGCGATGGGGATGTCCTACCTGATCATGCTGAGTTTCGCCTCACTTCCTCTGGCCTATAAAGCCGCGAAGACAGTCTGGAGACAATATCAATCACTCGAGGGGCTCATCCCGGCCCAGGCCGTCACGATCCAGACGGTCATTGCCAACGGTTTTTTATTGTCGTTGGGTCTGGCCTTGAGTCGTTTTGCAGGGAAATAGAATGGTGTTCATAAGGACACGCCATGTCATTTATTGCAAATAGAAAAAGGTTTTTTCTTCTCTGCGCGGGATTGGTTTTTCTCCTGGCGGTTTTTGTGGTGATGGGTTTCGGTTACTACCTGATGAATCCGCTGCAAAAAGGAGGAGCGCAACGCGTCGTAGAGATTCCTGAAGGGGCGACATTGCGGGAGGTTGCGCAGAGCCTGGAAAGGAACGGCATTATCAGGAATCGCTTTCTTTTTCTTGTCTGGGGTAAGTGCATGGGATACGGCCGTGAGATAAAGGCGGGGGAGTACCGCTTGAGTCCGGCCATGCCTCCTCTCAAGATTTTCGGAGAACTCATGAGGGGAGTCGGTATCACCTATTCCGTTACCATCCCGGAAGGATACAGATGCAAACAGATAGCCCGTCTCCTGGAGGAAAAGGGGATCACCGACAGAAATGCATTCCTCCGTATCTCCAGCGACCCGGCAGTGGCCAGGGAATACGGGATCTCCGGGCAGGGCCTTGAAGGGTATCTCTACCCGGACACTTATCAATTCCGGCACGGCATGGCGGCACGGAAGGTGATCGATGTGATGGTCAAGAGATTTTGGGATGTCGTGGCGCCCTACAAAGAGGGCATCAAGAAAAGTCCGTTGTCATTCGAAGAGGTGGTGACACTGGCATCCATTGTTGAAAAGGAAACGGGAAGGGCCGAAGAACGCCCAAGAATTGCAAGCGTATTCCTGAACCGGCTCAAGAAGAAAATGCGTCTTGAGAGTGATCCCACCGTGATTTACGGCTTAGCATCCTTCTCTGGAAATTTGACAAAAAAAGACCTGGAGCATCCTACGCGGTATAATACTTATGTTATCAAAGGGTTGCCTCCCGGTCCCATAGCAAATCCTGGGATCGAGGCAATCAAGGCGGTCCTTTCCCCGGCCCCCAGCGGGTATCTCTATTTTGTTTCAAAGAACGATGGAACACACCATTTTTCCAAGACCTTGAAAGAACACAATCGTGCGGTTACCCGGTACCAGAAGAGGCGGCATATCAGGAAGAAACAAAACCGGCAGGGATAACTCAAAATGTCGCTAACATGGCGAATTATCTTGTAATAGCTCAATATTTAGGGGTAACGGCGCTGGATATGGGAACGAGCCGTTCTACCTCCTTTTGTTGAGCTATTACATTGTTTTTTTGTCTTGACAAAGCAAGGTAAATTTACTATGGGTAAAATGCAATATACGATTTAAGAGATACCCTTTATAAATATTTCTTAAATTAGAAGGTGTGCCCGTGCGCGTCCGAATAAAACAAAACCCTTGGAGCGGTGTCCCCGCAACAGGGGTTTTTTTGTCAGCGATGCACGCCTTGATCTCGGTACAACGACGCCGGAACAGAGTTCGACAGAAATGAAACCACAAAAAAGGAGGTGAAAAACGCTCAGACAAGAACCTTATTTATTGGAAATAAAGGAGGGGCTTATGGGCAACAGCAACCAAAAAGGAGAACAAGGATTTCTCAGGAACCTTGGAACTGGATTGACGAACTGGACGGAAAAATGGATTCCCGATTCTTTTGTCATTGTTCTGATCCTCACCATGATCGCTTACGTGCTTGCCCTTATCTGGGGATTTGGGAAGGAAGTAGGGTTCACGGACAGGCTTTACGGGGGAATCCAGGCTTGGGGCAAGGGCTTCTGGGTGTATCTTAAATTCGCCATGCAGATGTGTCTGATTATGATGACCGGGTACATCCTGGCGCTCTCGCCACCGGTCCGCCGCCTTCTGGACGGCCTTGCCGGAGCGCCAAACAAGGAGAAACCTGCCCAGGCCATCGTGGTGATGGCCCTTTTTTCAACCCTTTCAGCCTGGGTTTCATGGGGGCTTTCCATTATTGGCAGTGCCGTCCTGGCATTATTTATTGTTCGGAGAAATCCGAAGGTGGATTATCGGGTCCTCGTGGCCTCTGCGTACCTGGGCCTCGGCTGCACCTGGCACTCGGGCCTCACGGGATCTGCTACACTAATGATGGCGTCGCCCGGGAATGCCCTTGTAAAATCCGCCATAAAAGATGGATTAATACAGGGTCCCATCTCCACGGGGAGTACTATTTTTCATCCCTTCAATCTTATCCTCGTAGCTGTGGTTATCATTGTGGTGACCTGGCTGATGGCAAAGATGCACCCGACAGCAGAGAACACGTATGTTGTGAAACCCGAGCTCATGGATCAGCTGAAGATCTATGAACCGCCGAAACGGGAAACAGCCGAATCGCCATCAGACTGGATGAACTGGTGGCCGGGTTTCAACATTATCATCGTGATAGGCGGGGCCATAGCCCTGTATTCCTATCTCAAGGGAAAACCTCCAGGGAACTGGCTGACACTCAACAACGTGATCTTCTTCTTCCTGATGCTTGGGATCCTCTTTCACTGGCGGCCGTGGTCATTTCTCAAGGCAACAGAGGAATCCGGGAAAGCAGTGTGGGGGATCGTTATCCAGTTTCCTTTTTACGCGGGGATTTACGGGTTGATCAAGTTCACCCTCCTCTCCCAGACATTTACCGGCTGGTTTGTGGCCATCAGCAGCACTTCCACTTTTCTCATGTTCACGTACTGGTATGGAGGCATTTTGAACTACCTGGTTCCTTCGGGCGGTGGCGAGTGGCTGATGACTGCACCCTATGTCCTGCCGGCAGGACAACAGCTCGGTATTCCCGCGTATAAGAGCGTTATCGCCTATGCATGGGGAGACATGATGACTGATATGATCCAGCCTTTCTGGGCCATTGCGATGCTGGCGGTTGCAAAACTCAACTTCCGAGATATCATGGGGTATTTGATGGTGATCTTTGTGGTTTATTTTGTCATCACCTCCATCGCTTTTCTGATCTTGCCGCTGCTTTAACGCAAGCGGTTGATTCCCGGTACCAGTGAAAACCAGGCGCCCCGGAAGGGTATTTATCTTCCGGGGCGATTCTTTCATCCACCTTTGCAGAAGGCCATGGGCCTGCCGGGGGATGAATG
>QMLQ01000197.1 GCA_003646815.1 Deltaproteobacteria bacterium
GGAGGGAGTAGAGATGGTGATGCCGGGGGACAATGTTTCGATGGACGTGAGTTTAATTACGCCGATAGCGATGGAGAAGGAGCTCCGGTTTGCGATTCGTGAAGGTGGCAGAACGGTCGGTGCCGGCGTAATCAGCGAGATTATCGAGTAAGAGGAGAAGGGGATGATAGCCAACCAGAAGATCCGGATTCGCCTGAAAGCCTATGACCATAAGCTATTGGATCAGTCAGCCGCTGAAATAGTCGAGACAGCAAGGGCGACCGGGGCTCGAATCGCAGGGCCGATCCCGCTCCCAACTGAAATTAACAAGTTCTGTGTACTGCGATCTCCACACGTGAACAAGAAATCAAGGGAGCAGTTTGAGATTCGAACACATAAACGGCTGCTGGATATTCTGGAGCCGACGCAGCAGACAGTTGATGCACTGATGAAACTTGATCTGGCTGCGGGTGTTGATGTGGAAATCAAGCTCTAGCAGAGGATCTCACAATTCCCTTTGTTTTTGAGAGTTGTGGAACGTACTGGAGATTTTTCTCATGGTTAACAAGCTTTTTGGTAAAAAATTGGGTATGACACAGTATTTCCTCGGGGAAGGAAACAGCTGTCCGGTCACTGTTCTCCAGATTGGTCCGTGCGTTGTTACCCAGAAAAAAACGCAGGAAAAAGAGGGCTATAACGCGATTCAGGTGGGGTTTTCACCCCAAAAGGAGAAGCGCCTGAATAAACCTCTTCAGGGGCACTTCAAAGCGGCCGGAAAAGGCGGATTCTCCGTTGCACGCGAGATCCGTGTTGACGACCCTGATGCCTTTGAACTGGGCCAGGAATTGAAGTCTGATGTTTTCGAGATTGGTGAACGGGTCCACATTACCGGCTTCAGCAAGGGACGAGGATTCAGCGGCGTGATGAAACGATGGGGTTTCGGCGGCGGACGAAAGACACATGGGTCACGCTCCCACCGGGTTCCCGGGTCCATTGGATGCAGTGCTACACCGGGCCGGGTGCTTAAGGGAAAGAAGCTTCCCGGAAGGTACGGGAATGCACGCGTCACGGTCAAGAATCTCACAGTCGTGGACGTGCGCCCTGAGATGGATCTTATCCTGGTAAAAGGAGCTGTTCCGGGAAGTAAGAACAGCCTCGTTGAAATACGAAAAATATAGATTTGTTTGGTATGGTGAGGGGAACAAAATGACCACGGTTGACGTGTATAACCTCCAGAAAGAAAAGATTTCTGATCTGGAACTGAACGATAACATCTTTAATGTTCCGGTGAAGAAACACGTGTTGCATCAGGTGGTATTGGCTCAATTGGCCGGCAAGCGTTCAGGAAGCGCGGCCACAAAGGGCCGGTCGGAGGTAAAATCTTCGGGTTCGAAATTGTGGCGGCAAAAAGGGACAGGACGGGCCCGTGCAGGTGTTGCTTCATCGCCCACAAGACGGGGCGGCGGGGTAGCATTTGGACCCTCTCCGAGAAACTATACGCAGCGGACGCCCAAGAAAGTGCGGAAGGCTGCTGTTCGCATGGCCCTGACCGACAAAGTCCGGAATCAGCAATTGTTCGTCCTGGAGGACTTCAACCTTCCTGAGATCAAGACCAAGGGTTTCGTGGAGGTCATGGATGCCTTTGCGGTGAAAAAGGCCCTTATCGTTACAGATGAGAAAAATGAAAAGCTGGAAAAATCTTCCCGAAATGTTCCCTGGACAAAAGTCATGCGATACGAGGGGCTTAACGCCTATGATATCTTGAAATTTGATTATCTCTTCGTGGTGAAACCTGCCATAGAAAAGATAGAGGAGGCATTGGTTGCGTAGTGGATATCTATCAAGTCATCAAGGAACCGCATATCACTGAGAAGGGCAACTTGCAAAAGGAGCTCTATAATCAGATAAGCTTCAAGGTTCACAAGAGGGCAAACAAGATTGAAATACGGCGTGCTGTGGAAGCCCTATTCAAGAAGAAAGTCGTTGATGTAAGGACCATGAATGTCCGGGGAAAAAAACGGCGAATGGGGCGGTATGCCGGGAAAAAGGCCGATTGGAAAAAGGCAATTGTTACCCTGGCACCAGGCGAGAGTGTTGAGTTTTTCGAAGGCGTGTAAGAACCGGATCGGCCGCTGAAAGGCCAGGAAGAGGAGCAAGCTGCGGAGAGAATTATGGGGATTAAGAAAAAAAAACCAACTTCACCCGGAAGGAGATTTCAGACCGGTTCCACCTTTGAGGAAATTACACGGGGGAAACCTGAAAAGAGTCTGGTGCGTTCATTGAACAAGAAGGGCGGACGCAATACCCTGGGGAGGGTGACGGCCCGGCACAGGGGAGGCGGTCACAAGCGCAAGTACAGGATTGTTGATTTCAAGCGGAACAAAGAAGGTATTCCCGCAGTTGTCGCATCCATAGAATATGATCCGAACAGGTCTGCAAATATTGCACTGTTGCACTATGCGGACGGTGAAAAGCGTTATATTATTGCGCCGAATCGGTTGCAGGTTGGGGAGCGGGTGGTCTCAGGACCAGGCGTTGAGATCAAGACAGGAAATATGGTTCCCCTCCGGGAGATTCCGCTTGGGAGCCACATCCATAATATCGAGCTCAATGCAGGACACGGGGCCCAGATTGCCAGGAGTGCAGGAAGCTATGCGCAGCTCATGGCTAAAGAGGGAAAGTATGCCCAGGTCAAACTTCCTTCTGGAGAAGTTCGAATGATTCTCCTTGACTGCAAAGCCACGATTGGGCAGGTTGGGAATCTCGATCATGAAAACATATCCCTTGGCAAAGCCGGCCGGAATAGATGGAAGGGCAGGAGGCCTCACGTACGAGGTGTGGCCATGAACCCTGTGGATCATCCTCATGGGGGCGGCGAGGGAAAATCGTCAGGCGGGAGACACCCGGTCACTCCTTGGGGGGTGCCAACAAAAGGCTATAAGACACGGAACAGGAAGGCCAGTGACAGGCTGATTGTAAAGAAGAGAAAGTAGGGGTTTTCTGGAGGAAGAGCACGTTTGAGGTTTTCCTGATCAGCGTTGCGGATGTTGTAAATGAGAGCGCATTAACAGGGGAGCCAACCGTGGTTGGAAGATTAGAGGAGGATATGATTTGCCGCGTTCGTTAAAAAAAGGACCTTTCATTGATGACCATCTCTTGAGGAAAGTTCAGGAAGCCAATGAAACGCAGAGCAGGAAGATTATCAAGACCTGGTCAAGAAGGTCCACCATCCTGCCGGAATTTGTGGGTTTGACATTCGCAGTACACAACGGGAGGAAATTCCTGCCTGTTTTCGTAACTGAGGATATGGTCGGACATAAACTGGGTGAATTTTCGCCAACCAGAACATTTTATGGGCATGCCGGCGATAAGAAATCAAGGATCAAAGGGAAGAAATAGGCGTGGGACATGGAAACTAAAGCTGAAGCAAAATTTGTGAGAATTTCCCCGCGCAAGGTCCGGCTGGTCATGGATCAAGTAAGGGGAAAGAGGGTTGAGGAAGCCCTGGGTCTGCTTTCGTTCGCACCCCAGAAAGGCGCGCGCGTACTGAAAAAGCTTCTCGATTCGGCAGTCGCGAACGCTGAACAGAACAGCGGGATTGATGTGGATACTCTTTATGTGAAGAGGCTGTATGCCAACGAGGGGCCTACCCTGAAGAGATTTCGTCCCCGTGCTCTGGGGCGTGCTACGAGAATACGGAAAAGAACAAGTCATCTGACGGTCATTTTGGATAGCAAATAGATCGGCTCTCGGGCCGGGATCAGGAGTCACTTGGAAGGAGGCTCTTTGTGGTGGAGGTGAATATTGGGACAAAAAGTTAATCCAATTGGGTTTAGGCTGGGCGTTAATAGAGACTGGGATTCAAGATGGTTCGCGCTCAAGGAATACAGTGATTTTGTCCTCGAAGATTATACCATCAGGAAGTTCTTGAAAGAGAAGTTGGCCCAGGCTGGCGTCGCAAGAATCGAGATCGAACGTGCGGCCGGAAAGGTGAGAGTCCGCATCCACACAGCCCGACCCGGTATTGTTATTGGGAAAAAGGGATCCGAGATTGAGGCACTGAAACGGAACCTCGAGAATAAAATCAAACGTGAAGTCATTGTCGATATCCAGGAGGTAAGAAAGCCCGAGATCAATGCACAACTTGTGGCAGAGAATATCGCTCTGCAGCTGGTTAGACGGGTTGCTTTCAGAAGGGCAATGAAAAAGGCGGTGAGTTCCGCATTGCGGTTTGGAGCGCTCGGGATAAAGATCGCGTGTGCGGGCAGACTCGGTGGTGCCGAGATGGCGAGAAGGGAATGGTATCGTGAGGGGAGAGTTCCCCTGCATACCTTGAGAGCAGATATTGATTATGGATTTGCCGAGGCATTTACGACCTACGGTGTGATCGGCGTAAAAGTTATTATTTTTAACGGTGAAATTCTGCCTGAGAAGAATGAATAGGAAAAACTCATGCTGAGTCCAAAAAAGGTTAAGTACCGGAAAAAACAAAAAGGGCGTATTAAGGGAAAGGCATACCGGGGAAGTTCCCTTGCATTTGGGGATTACGGCCTTCAGGCCCTGGAACGCGGTTTTATGAGTGCACAGCAGATTGAATCAGCCCGTGTCGCCGTTACCCGGCATGTAAAACGCGGGGGGAAGGTGTGGATCCGTGTCTTTCCTGACAAGCCTGTTACCAAGAAACCTGCTGAAACCCGAATGGGAAAAGGGAAAGGGGCTCCTGAGGGATGGGTAGCCGTCGTGAAGCCTGGAAGGATTTTGTATGAGCTGGAAGGGGTACCGGAGAATGTGGCGGCTGAAGCATTCCGACTCGCAGGCCATAAACTGCCTTTTGCGACAAGATTTGTGAGCAGGAGGGGTTAGAAAGATGAAGGCGAGTGAATTGAGGGACTTGACCCGCGAGGAATTACTGGAAAAACAGAGGGATCTGAGCCAGGAACTGTTCAATCTGCGCCTCCAGAAGGCAACCGGGCAGTTGGGAAACACGGCGATGATTCCAAAGACAAAAAGGGATCTTGCAAGGGTTAACACGGTAATCAGAGAGCTTGAACTTTCAGGTTCCTGATACGTCTGTGAGGAGATGATGACAGAAGGTGGCGTGCGCAAAAGGCTGATAGGGACCGTCGTCAGCGATCGAATGGACAAGACGGCATTGGTGCGGGTAAACCGGCTCACTCGACATCCTGTTTACAAAAAGTACATCAGGAAGAGGAGCAAGTACATGGCCCATGATCCATTAAACCAGTGCAAAGTGGGAGACAAGGTGCAGATTGTAGAAAGTCGCCCGCTGAGCAAACGGAAACGCTGGCAGGTAATTGGAATCATCGAAAAAGGCAATATGGAGACCTAAAACGGAAATGGCAAAAGCCAAAGCCCAGATGTCAGATAGGGTCTAGATAGTAAAATATATCCCATCAAAAGAGAGGCCGGGTTCTGTAACGCAACTCACAGTTTTGTTCGGCCGGTCATTGGATATCGGACATTGATTTGACATTGGGATTTTTGCATTTGACATTGAATACGAGGGAATGAAAGATTTTTTGCGCATTTTGAGGAGAAATTTAGCTGGAAGATACGCAAAGGATCCAGTGACGTATTGGAGCCGTTCAAATGATACAAGCAGAGACCAAACTTAAAGTAGCAGATAATTCCGGCGCAAAGTTGCTTTCCTGTATTAAAGTGCTGGGAGGTTCGAAGAGAAGATACGCGAGCATTGGAGATATCGTGGTGGTTTCCATCAAAGAGGCCATGCCCAATTCGAAGGTACGGAAGGGTGATGTCGCCCGTGCTGTCATCGTGCGGACCGCAAAAGAGATCAGAAGGCCCGATGGATCGTATATAAAATTTGATGATAATTCCGCCGTGTTAATCAATCAGCAGAAGGAGCCCATCGGAACAAGAATTTTCGGGCCTGTGGCAAGGGAACTTCGTTCAAAGAATTTTATGAAAATTATTTCACTTGCACCTGAGGTTTTATAACAATTCGCTGGCGTGAGATGCCTTTTGATTTGAGAAATATGGTGACGAGTAAAGCCCGTCAACGGGGTCACGCTGGATGAAAGGCCGA
>QMLQ01000198.1 GCA_003646815.1 Deltaproteobacteria bacterium
CAATCCGATCCAAGAGCGGGCCTGAAACCTTTCCCCTGTATCGGTTAATTTGCGCCATGGAACAATTGCATTCACGCTTGGGATCTCCGAAAAAACCGCATGGACAGGGATTCATGGCTGCGATCAGCATGAAGTCGGCCGGGTACGTGATACTTGAGCTTGCCCGTGAAATGGTCACCTGACCATTTTCCATGGGCTGGCGCAGCACCTCCAGCACATTTTTCTTGAATTCAGGCAGTTCATCCAAAAAAAGCACGCCGTTGTGGGCCAGACTTACTTCCCCGGGCTTGGGGTTCTGTCCGCCGCCGATAAGCCCGGCGTCAGACACAGTGTGATGGGGCGAGCGGAAAGGCCGCTGCGAAAGCAGGCCCTCCCCGTCGCGCATGAGGCCCATTACACTGTAAATCTTTGATGTTTCAAGCGACTCCTCAAAATTAAGGGGCGGCAGTATGGTGGGAAGGCGTCTTGCGAGCATGGTTTTTCCTGAGCCGGGCGGTCCTATCATGACCAGGTTATGACCGCCTGCCGCGGCTATCTCCATGGCCCTCTTCACGTTCTCCTGGCCGCGAACATCCTGGAAATCCACCTCATAGGCCGGATGATCATATTGATGATCTCTTTCAAGCTTCGTGGGTAATAGAGGCGTAATCCCCTTCAAGGCCTCAACGGCCTGGCTCAGGCTGTCAACCGCGTAGATGGGAATACCCTCCACCACCCCGGCTTCGGCTGCATTTTTCCGCGGGAGAAAAAGGCCCCTTAGGCCTCGATCCCGTGCCGTAATAGCCATGGGAAGCGCTCCCTTTACAGGTCTTACCAGTCCGTCAAGGGAAAGCTCACCCAGGAAGACATAGTCCTTGCACTGCTCGTCCGCCAGCAGTTCCGTTGCGGCGAGAATGCCCAGCGCCATGGGCAGGTCAAAGGCGGAGCCCTCCTTCTTCACATTGGCCGGAGCCAGGTTCACGGTAATACGGTCGGCTGGAAAATGATACCCGGAGTTTTTTATGGCGGCCTTAACCCGCTCCTTGCTTTCCCGAACAGCTCCCTCAGCAAGCCCCACGGTTGCGAAAGCGGGGAGTCCCTGTGCTATATCTACTTCCACTTCCACGATATACGCATCAATGCCGATAACAGCGCTACTGAGCACCTTGGCCAGCATGCTTTTTCGCTCCCCTCTCTTCTCCTCTATTCCGCTTCTGGAATCAAGTGACAGTGTCCATCCAGAAACGAGAAATCTTGCGCAAAACCAGACGGATAATTCCCCATTTCAAGCAGGAAAACACAATAATTTGGCCATTCCTGTTTGAGCATTAAATAATCTTTACATTTAACACAGCGACTGGTATAAAGTAAAGTTTATTTGAGATTTTCTGCTGCAAAATGAATCCTGAAACAGGATTCTCCATCTGCGTGCAAACATCGCCTGGCCGCTCAGGTGGATAGGCTGAAGAAAATCAGTCTTCAGTCTCATTGCCTGGGTCGCCGGAAAATTATATTACCCACAGGAGACAAAACATGGCAAGAATTACCGTTGAAGACTGTCTGAGAAAGGTCAATAATCGTTTTGCGGTTATCCACCTGGCGGCGAAGCGCGTACGCCAGCTCAGGAAAGGAGCAGAACCTCTTGTGGTGTCCAAAAACAGAGATATCGTGGTAGCCCTCCGGGAAATCGCGGCGGGGAAGGTTTATCCCCTGTCCGAGGAGGAGATTGCCGCTCTTGAGGCCGCTGTGATTGAGGAACCCGCTCCCGAGCTTCCCCCTGCCGACGAGCAGGCTGAATCCCCCGAACCAGCCTCCGATGAAGAACCGTCCGAATCTGAGAGCGAGGAGGCGGCGCCCGAGGGGAACTAGCCATGGAAAAAAGGGACTACTACGAAATACTCGGGGTGTCCAGAGACGCTGATGGTGAGCTGATAAAGAAGGCCTACCGCAAACTCGCGCTCAAATACCACCCGGACCGGAATCCCGGAGACAAAGAGGCTGAGGAGGCCTTCAAGGAGGCTGCCGAGGCATATGAAGTGCTCCGGGACCGCGAAAAACGGCAATTGTATGATCGATTCGGGCATGCCGGTCTCGAAGGGACCGGTTTCCGGGGTTTCAGCGGTTTTGATGACATCTTTTCAAGCTTCGGGGATATATTTGAAGATTTTTTCGGCTTCGGCAGGGGGGCCAATCGGAGATCACGCCCTCGCCAGGGGCCGAGCCTGCGGTATGACCTGGAACTCACGCTGGAACAGGCCTTTTCAGGCACGGAAGAGGAAATCGTCTTTCAACGGATGGACAATTGTACCGCTTGCGACGGCACCGGCCTGCCGCCCGGGACAGAGCCGGAAGTATGCTCCACCTGCCAGGGAAGAGGCCAGGTAATAAGATCCCAGGGGTTTTTCCAGATCAGCACGACCTGCCCTTCCTGCCACGGACAGGGTCAGATTATTACGGACCCATGCAAGGAATGTGGAGGCCGGGGAAAAATAAAGGTTGAAAGAAAAGTGACCGTCAAGATTCCCGCCGGAGTTGACAACGGCTCCCAGCTCAGATTGCAGGGCGAAGGAGAACCGGGTGAAAACGGCGGCCCGCCGGGAGATCTGTTCGTGGTGGTTCGCATCCGGGATCATGAATTTTTCTCCCGCGACGGTGACGACCTCATCTGTCAAGTCCCCGTATCATTCGTGCAGGCGGCACTCGGGGATACTTTTCCGATCCCTGTGCTCGGCGGCAAGGGCGAGCATGACATCACCATCCCCAAGGGCACACAGCCCGGGGACGTCATAAGGGTGAAGGGACAGGGAATGCCAAGTCTCCGATACGGTCGAAACCGTGGCGATCTGTTTGTTCGGGTCCTGGTGAAGATACCCCAAAAGCTCAGCCAGCAACAGCGTGAACTCCTGGAAGCCTTTGCCGAAACCGAGGGAATCTCGTTTTCCGAAAAGAAAAAAAAGGGGAAAAATTTCTGGAAAAAAATCACGCAATAGCAGGCTTTGAAAGAACGTGCTGTTTTCTCTTTACATTGCCATATTTTTTTGCTATTTGAATCATCTTCATCTTAAAGTGGACAGAGAGGGATGTTGACTGAAAAACAGAGAAAATACTTTAAGAACCTCCTTACTGAACGGCTTCAGGTCCTCCTCAGCGAGGCCAGCAAGACCGTGACCGGGATGACCGATCAGGGTGACAATTTTCCCGATCCAACCGACCGGGCCTCTTTGGAATCGGACAGGAATTTCATGCTCCGGATTCGGGACAGGGAGAGAAAACTCATCATGAAAATCAAAGATGCCCTGGAGCGGATCGAAGACGGCACCTTCGGTATCTGCGAACAGTGCGGAGAGGATATTTCCGAGGAGCGCTTGAAGGCTCGGCCTGTCACCACCCTGTGCATTGACTGCAAGAAAAAACAGGAAGTCGAAGAGAAATTGAAAGGCTTGTAGCCGAGACCACATCCATTGAACGAACAGGACGCACATAGCCGGCGCATGGGTCATGCCCGGCTTTTTTTATATGGAATCGGGCAGGAACAATGAGATCCGCAAAATCAAAAATACATGATGAGGTGATCACCACGCACATCAATGCGGATTTTGACGCCCTTGCCTCTATGATCGCCGCCAGCAAGATTTATCCCCAGGCCACTCTGGTATTTCCCGGTGCCCAAGAAAAAAATCTCAGGAATTTTTTTCTGCATTCCACCTCCTATCTCTTTGATTTCACCAAGATAAAAGATATTCACCTTGACTCGGTCAAGAAACTCATCCTGGTCGACACTCGCCAGAAAAGCAGAATTGGAAAATTTGCCGCCCTTGCCGGAAGAGAGGATGTGGAGATCCATATCTTTGACCATCATCCCGATTTCAAAGACGATATCCGCGGGACGCTGGAAGTCATCCGACCAACCGGATCCACCACCACCATCCTCACGGGTATTCTCAGGGAAAAAGAGATCACGGTTACTCCGGAAGAAGCCACCATTATGAGTCTCGGTATTCATGAGGATACGGGGTCCTTCACCTTTTCTTCAACGACCGCTGAAGACTATGAGGCTGCCGCCTGGCTTACTCAGCAGGGAGCCAATCACAATGTCATCGGAGATATGCTCACCCGCGAACTCACCACCGAGCAGATCTGGCTCCTGAATGACCTTATCCATTCAGCGATCAGCCGGAATATCAATGGAGTGGATGTGGTGATCGCGAAGGTGATACGGGAAAACTATGTGGGTGATTTCGCGGTTCTCGTGCACAAGTTTATGGAAATGGAAAACCTGAATGTGCTTTTTGCGCTGGCCCAGATGGAGGACCGCATTTACCTGGTGGCCAGGAGTCGTATTCCCGAGGTGAATGTTGCCGATATCGCGCTGGCGCTCGGCGGCGGGGGGCACCCCTACGCTGCCTCGGCCACCATCAAGAACAAGACCCTTATCCAGGTGGAGCGATCGCTGCAATCGCTTCTCCGGAACAGGATCAGGCCGTTTCAGAAGGCCAGGGAACTCATGTCGTCCCCGGTTATCCATATCGCACCCGATGCAACCATAAAAGAAGCGGCTGACCTGATGACCCGGTACAACATAAACGTGCTCCTGGTCATTGGAGAAGACGGGAACCTCAAGGGGTACGTCACAAGACAGATTGTTGAGAAGGCTGTGTTCTTTGGGCTGGAAAAAGTCCGGGTGAGCGACTATATGCACATTGAATACCCGATCATACATCCCGATGAATCCCTCCAGAAAGTCCGGCAGCTGATCATCCAGAACAGGCTCAGGATATTGCCGGTCATGGAAGGGAAAAAAGTGGTCGGAGTAATTACTCGAACGGACCTTCTCAACACCCTGCTGGGTGAACCTGTCGTCCCTGATCTTCTCTATGAATCGAGGGATTCATCCCGCTATCCGCGCAAAAAAAATCTCTCAGGGATGTTGAAGGAAAGACTCCCTGCCAACATCACAAAACTCCTGAAAAATTTCGGCAAGGTTGCCCATCGTCTCGGATATAACGCGTACCTTGTGGGAGGACTGGTGCGAGACGTCCTGCTGAAGAGGGAAAACCTGGACGTGGACATTGTCGTTGAAGGGGACGGCATCCATTTTGCCCATATGTTCGCAGAGGAATTTGGCCCAAGGGTGAGGAGCCACAAAAAATTCGGAACCGCTGTTCTTATTTTTCCGGATGGATTCAAGGTTGATATTGCTACTGCACGCATGGAGTACTATGAGTCTCCTGCCGCCCCGCCCATGGTGGAAACCAGCAGCCTTAAGCTTGATCTCTATCGAAGGGATTTCACTATTAACACCCTGGCCGTAAAACTCAATCCCGGAGACTGGGGAACCCTGATCGACTACTTCGGGGGGCAGAAAGACATCAAAGAGAAAGTGCTCAGGGTCCTCCATAACCTGAGTTTTGTGGAAGATCCGACCCGCATATTGCGTGCAGTTCGATTTGAACAGCGTTTTGGGTTCAAGATCGGCAAGCTGACCCTGGCGCTCATTAAAAACGCGATCCAGATCAACTGCTTCAAGGATCTTTCGGGTCATCGGCTCTTTACGGAACTGAAACTTGTCCTGCAGGAGCGTGATCCTATCAAGGCCATTGAACGGTTTGACCAGCTCGACCTGCTCGATGTGATTCACCCTGAAATAGACATCGATGATGCACTCCTTCTCCTCCTGGACGAGATCAAAAAAGTCATTGCCTGGTACAACCTTCTTTACCTCGAAGAGCACATGGAAGCCTGGAAGGTATACTGGCACGGCCTTACTTCCGGCTTGAACAGGGAAACTCTGAAAAATCTTGCTGAACGTCTTGGCATGGTGGATCAGGAAGGCAGGAGAATGATCACCCAGCGTGAAGACGCCGGCGATCTCCTTGATCATCTGTTCCGGTTTGAGGGAACCGAATATGAACTCTACATATTGCTCAACAAATACGACACGGAAACCCTGCTTTATTTTATGGCCCGCGCAAACAGTGACAAGATAAAGCGGCTCATCTCTCTTTATTTTACGAAGCTGAGGGGTACCGCTATCCTTCTCCACG
>QMLQ01000199.1 GCA_003646815.1 Deltaproteobacteria bacterium
CCTGATTTGGGAGGAAAAAATGTGCAAAAAAGCGCTATTCACTCTGTTGCTCATGGGCATGGGTGTTTTGCTTATCCTTCCCCAGGGCTTGGCCGGTGAACGCTTCAATGACAATGGTGACGGCACGGTAACTGACCGCGTTCTGGGTGTTATGTGGAGCAAGACCGACAACCAGGGGGATATTGACTGGAAGGCAGCCGAGCGCTGGGTCACGTATACCTTCCCGTATAGCCTTCCTGCCGAAAAAAGAGAAGGGTGGCGATTGCCCACCCTGGATGAGCTTAAAAGCCTGTATGTGTCTCGAAAAGGCTATCAGGGGTATGAATCCGATTGCGGCCAGCGGGTAAAGATCGTGCGTGAAATCCGGTTGAGCTGCGGATGGGTATGGTCTTCCGAGAAAAGGAGCATCACGGCAAGGGTTTTCAATTTTCAGCGCGGCTATTCTTATACCGATCGTATGGTGCATAAGAGAGCGTACCGAGCCCTGGCCGTCCGGCCCCTTGAAACAGGGAAATGAGGGAGAAGTTATCATGAAAGACGTAGAAAGGATTTTAGCGGCTATCGGGTTTTCAAAATACTCCCGCGGTATCCTGGAATATGCCGCGCGACTGGCCACCCGCCTGGATTCCAGCCTCCTCATAGCAAACGTGATCAATGTGCGGGACATGCAGGCCGTGAGCGGCATTCAGTCAATGGGGTATGAGGTAGATCCCCAGGAGTATAAAGAAGGGGTTATAAAAGAACGCTCAATCGAACTTGAAAAATTAATGGAAGGGATCCAGTTTGACCGCGAAAGGCTCAAAACCATTTTCAGGGTGGGGCATCCCCTGGACATCCTGCTGAAGATCGTGGAAGAGGAAAAAATAGACATGGTTGTTATGGGACCAAAAGGGCGAACCGATCTCCAGCACGTGTTGGTCGGTTCAGTGGCGGAAAAGATGTTTCGCTACTGTCCTGTTCCTTTGGTTTCCTATCGCATGAGGTAGAGTATTCAACCTCAGCATGAAACAGAGCTGCCCCGGACAGCCCGGGTGTGGCTCATTTTTTACCTTAACGAACAAATCTGCTCATAAGAAAGGCAAGGATTTCTTTTGAGATCACTCGAAAGGCCAAATTCCAAAATCCCAAAGTCAAACCAATGCCCAATATCCAATGACCAGATCGAATAGCAGATATCCATTATGTTGCGGAACTCCACGGTTGTTTAGCAGCATTATGTTTTGTCATTGAGGCATTTGGAATTCATTTGACATTTGAACTTTGACATTTATCATTTTCGATCTATCCGGGTTCGGAACAGGAGAGGAAAGAAATGGATTTTAAGTGTATCATATATGAAAAGAAGGACAATATAGCCACCATCAAGCTGAACAGGCCCCAGGTTTTGAATGCCATGAACAAACAGTTGTGGCTTGATTTCCAACAGGCACTGGAAGATGCCAGGACCGACCCCGACATCAAGGTAGTAATCATCACCGGAGAAGGGAGGGCTTTTTCCACGGGTGCCGATCTGAAGGAATCAAAGACCCGCACCATAGAGGCCTACCGAGATTACCTTGCGGAGCTCCAGGAGGCGTCACGAAAGATCATCCGGTTTGAAAAACCCACTATCGCCGCCATAAACGGGTATGCCCTGGGGTCAGGATATGAACTGGGCCTTGCCTGTGATATCCGGATTGCCGCGGAAGATGCACAGATCGGCTCTCCTGAAGCGAGGGTAACCTCATCCGTGACCGGAGGCGCCATGCGGCTTGTTCAGGACCTGATCGGTCCGGCAAAGGCACGGGAGCTTCTCTTTACCGCGGAGTACATCGACGGGAAAGAAGCGGAAAGGATCGGCCTAGTCAACAAGGCGGTCCTTTTGGAGAACCTAATGGAGGAAGCCATGGCGATGGCGGCGAAAATCGCCAGGAATTCTGCCTTTTCACTCAAAATGATCAAGCGGGGCCTGCTCATGGCCCGGGGAGAAGTGAGCCTGGAGGCCCTGATGGATTATGAAGTGGAGGCGTGCCTGGCATGTGTATCTACCAAGGAGCGGCAGGAATCACTGAAGAGTTTTGAAGACAGAAAGAAGAATGGAAAGGTGTGAAGGGGGAAGGCGGAAGGCCGAAGGAGAAAAGGAAAATGGACTTAAAACATGTGTTGGATGCGGAATCCGTGGCCATTGTCGGCGCATCAAAAAACGAGACAAAGAGGGGTTTTCAGGCCATCAAGACCCTCATTGATGAAAAATACGGCGGCAGGATTTACCCGGTGAACCCGAAAGAAACGAGCATCCTTGGATTGAAGTGCTACAAAAAGGTCTCGGACATAGAGGACCCGGTGGACATTGCCCTGATAACCACCCCGGCCAGAACCATTCCCGCCATACTGGAAGATTGCGGAAAGAAAGGGGTACATGGGGCTGTCATTATAGCAGGGGGATTTGGCGAAACCGGGACGGCCGGAAAAACCCTTGAGCGGGAAATGGTTGAAGTGGCACGGAAGCATCATATCCGCCTCATCGGACCCAACACTTCGGGAATGATAAACCTGAAAGACAGCCTGAACCTGGTGGGGCTTCGTGATGCGCCCAAGGGAAATATCGCCCTCCTCACCCAGAGTGGAAACATGGCCCTGACCCTCATAACCGAGGCGAAGGTCAAAAGCCAGAAAGGGTTTTCCTACTACGTGGGGGTGGGTAACGAAGCGGATATTAAGTTCCATGAATACCTGGAGTTCTTCCGCGACGACCCGGACACCAAGGCAATCCTCATGTACGTGGAGGGCATGAGCGAGGGCCGGAAGTTCCTCCAGGAGGCGTATCGGACGACACTTTACAAACCCATTGTTCTGCTCAAAAGTGGACGTTCTTCAACGGGACAGCGATCCGCCGGCTCCCATACGGGATCCCTTGCGGGCATGTCGGAGGTGGCAAAAACGGCCTTTGAGCGCGCCGGAATCATCGTGACGGAAAACCCGGATGATCTTTTTCCCATGGCGGAAACCCTTTCCAGCCTTCCGCCCATAAAAAATAACAGCATTGCGATCCTGGCAGACGGTGGTGGACATGCCACCATTGCATCCGATATCCTGACAGACTTGGGGATCAACATACCGCCTTTGAGTGAAAAGACCCAGGCAAGGCTCCGTGAGATACTCCCTGACGCGGCCTCGGTTCCCAACCCGGTTGACGTGGCGGGCGGCACTGATTCAGACCCCTCCCTGTTTGCGGACTGCGCAAGGATTATCCTGAAGGACAATAACATTGGAGGACTCCTGATTGTGGGTCTTTTTGGGGGGTACGGGATCCGGTTTGCTGAAAGTTTGGCCCTCAAAGAAGAAGACGCGGCCCACCAGATGGGAAAAATGGTGAAAAAGCGAAACAAGCCCATTGTTCTCCACAGCCTGTACAGTTACGAGAGGCCCCATTCCCTGGAACTCCTACGCTACTACAACATCCCCGTTTATGATTCTCTTGATGTCGCCTGCAGGTGCGTCAGCGCGCTTGCCACGTATGGAAAGTACCTGAAACAGTACCACTCCAAGGCCAACTTTGTTTACAATTGGGGCAAAAAGGCAAAAGAAGAAGGGAAAAGTATTATTGCTAGTGCCAAAAAGGACAGGCGCAATGCGCTTCTGGAATTTGAGGCAAAGAGACTTCTGCAGTTGCATGGGGCTCCGATCCTTTCCGAACGGGTTGCCAAAACAGCCGACGAGGCAGTGGATATATTTCAGGATATCGGACAGAATGTGGCCTTGAAGATCGTGTCCCCAGATATTCTCCACAAGAGCGACGCCGGAGGAGTGCGGACCAACCTTGCTTCTGAAAAAGCGGTGCGAACCGCGTTCAATGAGATTGTGACAAATGTAAAGGGGTATCATGCAAAGGCTGATATCCGGGGTGTGCTGGTATCCCCTATGGCCGAGCAGGGCATTGAGGTCATTATCGGCACCAAGATAGATGATCAGTTCGGACCGGTCATCATGTTCGGTCTCGGCGGTGTTCTTGTGGAGATCCTTAAGGATGTCTCCTTCAGAGTTTTACCCATTTCCCCGCCTTCAGCAAAAAAAATGATTGACGAGATCAAGGCTTCGGTCATCCTTAATGGTTACCGCGGCCGACCGCCGGCTGACAAAAAGGCCCTGCGGCGATTACTGCTCACCTGCTCCGAGGTGGTTGGGGCATACCCCGAGATCAGGGAAATGGACCTGAACCCGGTTATTGTATACGAAAAAAGTGTAGCGGTCGTTGACGCCAGAATCATTCTGAAGCAAGAGGAAGTATGATAGAGGAAGATTTCAGCCAGGGTAATTCAATTGTACATCGCATGGACCCCAGGCTTAAACTGGTGACCGGGGCCCTGCTTTCTGCGATTGTTGCTGTTTCATCCCGGTGGCCCGCCTATATACCCGGTGGATTCTTGGCCATGGGCCTGGTCCTGCTGGCAAAGCTTCCCATGCGAAAGGTCTTTACGAGGCTGATCATGGTGAACGGGCTGATCCTTTTTCTCTGGCTTCTGCTCCCATTTACCGTAAGCGGCGAGGCCATATGGAAAATGGGACCATTGGTCGCCACCCGGGAAGGGATTTCCCTGGCCGCTCATATCACCGTCCGTTCCAACATCATTGTGCTCGCCTTCCTGGCATTGGTCTCCACCACTCCGGTTTTCGCCCTGGGACATGCCATGGCCAGCCTGGGGCTTCCGGACAAGATGGTTCAGCTCTTTTTCTTTACCTACCGTTATATCCATGTTATTTATGAAGAATATCAACGCTTGGTGAAGGCCTTGAAAATCAGGGGATTTCGCGCGAAAAGCAATCTCCACACGTATCGCACCTATGCCTATCTTGTTGGGATGCTCCTGGTAAAAAGCTATGAACGGGCGGAAAGAGTAAGGGAAGCCATGCTTTGCCGCGGATTTAAAGGCCGATTTTACACCCTGTATGAATTTTCTGTAGACGGCGTTGATATTGTTCTGACCGCGATTCTGCTTTCCGGTGCGGCGGCCATGGCCCTGTTGGAATGGATGCAATGGTGAGGTGTCCAGGGCTATGGATTAATTGCAGAAAAGGTCACAAATGAACAAAGAAAATATCCTGATCAATATTGAAAATGTTTCCTTCTCTTACAACGGGCACGCCCCTGCCCTCGATCATGTCTCGTTTCAACTTTCGGCAAAAGAAAAAGTGGGCCTTGTGGGACCAAACGGCAGCGGGAAAACAACCCTTTTCCTCCTTACCATGGGCCTTCTTTACCCATCATCGGGAAACATTGAACTCTTTGGAAACAAAATGCAGCGGGAAGAGGATTTTAGAGATGTACGGCAGAAAATTGGACTCCTTTTTCAGGATGCCGATGACCAGCTCTTCTGCCCGACGGTGCTGGAAGATGTGGCCTTCGGTCCCCTGAACCAGGGACGATCCAACAGGGAAGCAAAAGAGATCGCTGTCCAGACACTGAAGTCACTGGGGCTGAATGGTTTTGAGGACCGGGTGACCCATAAACTCTCCGGCGGGGAAAAACGGCTTGTCTCTCTCGCGACGGTCCTCGCCATGAAACCAAAGGTACTGCTCCTTGATGAGCCCACCACAGGACTCGATGCTGATACTACGCGGAGACTGATTTCCATCCTGAACTCCCTTGATCTTTCCTACATCCTGATCTCACATGATATGGATTTTATTATAAAGACCACCGCCAAGATCTGCGGCATGGTGAACGGAAAGCTCACCGTGGAAGAAGATGCGGTGCCCCATACGCACGTGCACGCACATGGCTATGGCCGACTTCCCCATGTACACACTGATTCCTCAAAAATATAGATCCCCAAAATAGATATGGGGAAAAAAGCTTTAACCTGATAGATGGAGAGACGACTGCAAAGCCAAGAGCAAAAAAAGAAACTTGCATACCACACATTGGGGCATTATTTTCCAGTAACTACTGAGCTTCACCATTCCAGGGTTCACGGTTCAAGGTTAATGGAATCGTAGGTAATTATATTGTCTGTTGAGCAGGAGA
>QMLQ01000200.1 GCA_003646815.1 Deltaproteobacteria bacterium
ACCAGAATCTTCCCCAGGGATTTCGCCAGTTCCACCAGGGAGCGTTTGGAAAACATCCTCTTGGCACCTTCAATTGGACTGATTTTTGACGCTTTTGGTGCCAACGGCTCGACACTCCAGATGAAGCCAGTCTGGGCGAAATTGGCGACAATTGCCACCACCACCAGCACGGCAAGCAGGGGAAGTATCAAAAACAGGAATTCTTCAAGATACTGACCGGAAAAACCGGGAACCGCAAAATTGATTTCCTTTATGGAAGATACCGAAACAAACGTCCCGTGGATCAGATTTCCCAGGGAAACGGTAAGGTGCCGTCCCCCAAAATAGAGAAAGACGATGCCCGCTCCCAGAACCGCCACGGAAGGGATCTCCCTGCTTTTCCCGACCTGGCCCTTTTTCCGGGCCTCTTCCCTCCTCTTTGGAGTTGCAGGCTCGGTCTTATCTTGGAATGGTTTCTCAGGCATACCTTAATCCAGTCGTGAGTCATGAGTCGTGAGTCATGAGTCATGAGTCGTGAGTCATGAGTCGTGAGTCGTGAGTCATGAGTCGTGAGTCATGAGTCGTGAGTCATGAGTCGTTTTTTCACATCATCTGAATCAAACCCATCATCGTTTCTCCCATTCTCCTCACAAGATCCACCAGAAAGGGCGAAAGGTTCAAGATGACCATGGAAAACAGGATCATTCCCAGGAAAATGTTGATGGGAAGCCCGATCATCAGCACATTCACCTGGGGAACAGTCCTCGCGACAATCCCGAGGCACAAGTGAGAAAGGAAAAGGGCTACCATGATCGGCGCCGCCATCTTGAGGGCGATCACAAACATATCACTGCTCACCCTGACCAGGGCACCAACCATCGGCGTGTTGAGGCGGAAGCTGTCAGGCGGAACCTTGTAAAATGACGCGGCCAGGGCTCGAATAAACATATGATGACCGTTGACTGAAAAAAATATCAAGATGGTGAAGAGGTACAGAAACTGGGAGATGACGGTGCTCTGTCCTCCTGTTTCCGGGTCCATGGCACTGGCCATATTGAAACCCATCTGGAATCCCATGAATTGCCCCGACAGTTCAACTGCAGCGAATAATATCTTGACCCCGATGGCCAGCACGAAACCCAGCAAAACCTCCGATGCCATTCCTATGATCACCTCAAAAACAGTTCTCGGAAACGCAGGAGGCGGCGGCACCACCGGAAACAGGATCAGGGCCGTGACCATAGAGAGCCCGGCCTTCCACAGGGATGGAATATTCCTGGCCCCGAAAAATGGCAGGAGAAAAAACAAGGCGCCCACCCGGACAAAAATCCAGAAAAACCCCTGTACCTGTTGAATTGTTTCAATGGGAAAAAACATAAAAAATGAGTCCTGAGTCTTGAGTCGTCAGTCCTGAGTCTTGAGTCCTGAGTCTGGAGTCATGAGCTAAAAATTCCCTATCATTTTTCCTGGCTTTTCAAATGCTTTCTCAAGTTAAATAACATTCAAGCAATCTCATCCAAGAAAGCGTAAAAGTTGTCATACCGACTCCTGCCCCCCGGACTCCCGACTCACGACTCACGACTCGCTTTTATCTCCCCACTCACCACTAACGTATGACATGCGGAATGGTCGCAATGACCTGGCTGGTATAAGAAGTCATTTTGGCCAGCATCCAGGGCGCTGCAGCCAGGAGTGCGAGCAGGACACATACAATTTTTGGAACAAAAGTGAGGGTCATTTCCTGGACCTGCGTTGTTGCCTGCAATATGGCAATCACCAGGCCGACTAGTAGCCCCACTCCAAGCAATGGGGCTGATAGCAGAAGAGTAAGTTTTACGGCCTCGCTCGCCATGCTAACCACGAATTCCGGTGTCATGTTTCTCCTCTCATGCAAAACTCTTTACCAGTGACCCCACCAGGAGGTTCCAGCCGTCAACCAGGACAAATAACATCAATTTGAAGGGCAGTGAAACCATGAAGGGGGGAAGCATCATCATGCCCATGGACAAGAGGACGCTTGCAACCACGATGTCAATGATCAAAAAGGGAACATAGATAAGAAATCCTATCTGGAACGCGGTCTTCAGTTCACTGATCACGAATGACGGGATCAGGACCATGGTTGGAATCTCATCAATATTGTGCGGTTTGTCTGATTTCGAAACCTGCAGAAACAGGGCGATATCCTTCTTCCGCGTCTGTTTAAACATAAACTGCCTGATGGGTATCAAGGCCCTCTCAATGGCCTGGGTCTGGGATATCTCCTCTGCCAGGTAGGGTTGCAGGGCGTCTTTGTTGACCTTTTCATAGACCGGTGACATAAGGAAGAAAGTCAGAAGCAGGGCCAGGCCGATCAGGACCTGGTTGGGCGGCATCTGCTGGGTTCCAAGGGCGTGCCGCAGCAGGGAAAACACTACTGCCAGCCGGGTGAAAGAGGTCATCATGACCACTATTGCCGGCGCAAGTGACAGAACCGTCAAGAGGAGCAGGATCTGGAGAAGAACACTAACCTTCTCTGGCTGGTCGGCCTGGCCGACCCCGATGGTCACACTGGGAAGGAGGGGGATCTGTTGTGCGTTAACCAGGGAACTCCAGCCAACAATGATGACCAGAAGTACCGGGAACAGGATGAGTAATGCCCCCACGCGCCATTTTCTTCTCTTCCCTCCCGGCCTAATCAAAACGGCGGGATTCAGGAAGCACTTTTTCCCGGCGCTTGATCCCGCAGGGTTCCCTGTCCGTTTACCCGGGAATTCCATTTTTTTCTCTTGTACTTTCGTTTCCTGCTGTCGATCGTTTTATTTTCCTTCGAAGAAGGGATTGGAAACTTCCATTGTTTCCAGCAGTGCCGGACACGGCCCCATTGCCATCCAGGGGGGGAGTTTCGATTCTCCTGAGGAGTGTTATGCTTTCGGCCCCTACTCCCAACACCAGCCATTCACCGCAGACCTCCACCAGGGCAATCGAGCGCTTGGGAGCAAGACTCAGTGAGCCAATAACCCGCATGGCAGGGTATCTGTTCAGTGAAAACCGCCCATCCCGGATTTTCCTTGAAAGGTAATAAAGGCCGAAGATTAGGCCAATTACCAGCAAAAGGGCTGCACCCATTTTGAGGCTTGCCATGCCCATGTTCCCTTCGGGAAATCTTGTCGCTGCGTCCCCGGCCGCCGTTCCCGTGCGTACAGACACGGCAAAGATAACCACAAAGATCCAGAAGATAGACCACGTCAGGACTCGTGCTCCACTCAGCGGCGTATTTGATATTTTTTTCCGGGGGCCGGATTGATTCTCCCGCTTCATGCCAATTCCTTCACCCTCTCTCCCGGGCTGATGATGTTTGTGAGCCTGATTGCGAACTTTTCGTTCACTACTACCACTTCGCCATGCCCCATGAGCTTCTGGTTGATATAAATGTCCACAGGTTCATTGGTCAGTTTTTCCAACTCGACCACCGACCCCTGGCCGAGTTTCAACAGATCCCCGACCTGAATCCGTGTTCTGCCAAGTTCCACTGTAATTTCAAGCGGTATATCGAGGAGAAAATCAATGCTCTGAGGGTTATCACCACCCTCCAGACCCGGCTCAACTTCAGCAAAATCCACGTTTTCTGGAGACGTATTCTGCTTCGTGGCGGGACTCTCGGCAACCTGTTCATTTTGATCGTTCATCGAAACACCTCATACGAATAAGTTATGGTAAGTCTTAATCCGGATAGACCGGAATTGCAGGATTATCCCTCATTCAGCGTGTTGGCCACCCGGAATACTTTTTTTCGTCCATAACGACCGGCATACCCCTCATATTTTGGTATCCCCTGAACCCGAGCCAGCAATTTTTCCTGGAAACTCTTGTTGAGGACCAGGATATCTCCCTCTTTCATGTTCAGGAAGTCCTTGACCGGCAAATTGCTTTTCCCAAGGTCAACGCTGAAATCAACCTTTGATTCATAAATGCGCTGCCTAAGCAGCGAAACCCATTTTTTATCCTGCTCACTCTCATCCTTCTGGTAGCCACCAGCAAGCTTTTCACGTATGGGTTGAATGCTCGCATATGGAATACAAAGTGTGATATTGCCGGCCGCCTTTTTCAGTTCCACTTCAAATTTTACTGAGATCAGGAACTCGTCCGGGGGCATCACATTTACTCCTTGCGGATTGGTCTCTGAACGTACGAAAATTGTCTTCAGCGGGTACACATCTTTCCATGCCTTTTCCATATCTGCCAAAGCGATGTTGACCACTTTCTCTATGATTTTTTGCTCGATCGGGGTGAAATCTCTTCCCTCCACCTTTGCCGATCCGTCCCCGTTTCCCCCGAAAAACGCTTCGATCAGACTGAATACCAACCTTGTTTCTATAACCAGCATCCCAAGGCCGCGCAAAGGTTCGATCTTGAACAAGTGGATGCTTGTGGGAAGGGGTAAGGATCTCTGGAATTCCTCGAACTTGATCATTTCCAGAGAACCGGCATCTATATCAACCAGCTTGCCCAGGGCATTGGAAAGCGAGTTTTTCAGCCGGTGGGCATATCGCTGGTTTGCGAGCACGAAAAGAGGCAGGTTTCCCTTCAGGTTTCTTCCTTGATTGCTCCAGTCGTATGATTCGTATTCTTCCTCCGCTTCCAGGGCTTCACTCTCCGTCTCCACATCCCCGGAATCCATCCCCTTCAACAGGGCATCTACTTCGTCTTGTGAGAGTATCTGGTTCACGCGTTCCTTCTTTCCGTTCGCCCGTTAACCCGTTGGCCGGTTGAGCCAGTCAAACCGTTTCAATAAAATGGCTCTTTCCTCTTTTGCCTAACGCCTTATGCCTTTAACCTTCTCCCTTTCGCCTGTCTTTTTGGTCACTGGACAATAAATTCCGTGAAATAGACATTTCTGACCTTTCCCGTTTTCAGGTAGCCGTTCACCATTCCGAGAATTTCAGCGCGCAGTTCATATTTCCCCGAAAGATCGCTGATGTCCTTGTAACTCTTGCTGCTCAAAAGAGTCAGGATGCCATCCCGGAACTGGGGCAGACGTTTTTCCATTTCAGACTGCATTTTTCCGTTGTCCAGTTCAATCTCAACCTTCACCTTCAGGTATCGTTTCCCCAGCGGTTCATTCAAGTTCACGATAAATGGAGCCAAGGCATAAACAGGGCCGATGTCATGTTTGGGGTCCTCCTTGACCGTCTTGGCGGTTTTGTCTTTATCCTCCCCACCCAGTACGCTGTTCAACATGCCGCTTTTCCAGGCAAATGCTCCTCCCCCCAGCAGCAAGACCAACACTACCGCAAGGATAATGAGTTTCATGGGGGATTTCTTATCCGGAGATTCCTCTTCCTGTTCCTTGACCGCTTCTTTTTCTTCTTCAGCCATATCGCCCTTCTCCTGTTACCCTTTTCTTTGCAACAGGGAGCTTCCCTGTCTTACTTGAATGAGCTCTCTCGCATCTGGGGAGGCAGATACGCGTTGAGTTTCTGCTCGATTACCCGGGGGTTTTCTCCTTTGGCTATGGAAATAGCCCCCTCTGTCATTAGATCCTTTACCATGACTTCAGCACTGCTTCTGTTCTTCAGCTTTCCTGCAATGGGAAGGCATATGATATTTGCCATCAGGGCCCCGTAGAACGTGGTCAAAAGAGCGACTGCCATGGAAGGACCGATGGTACTCGGATCGTCCATGGTCTGCAGCATCTGCACAAGCCCGATGAGGGTCCCGATCATTCCCATGGCAGGGGCAAATGTTCCCAGTGTCGTAAAGATCTCCGCCCCCAGCTTGTGCCTGTCCTGGATGGCCACAACCTCAGTCTCCAGGATCTCCCGTATGGAACCAGGTTCAAGCCCATCCACGGCGAGTTGAAGACCCTTTTTCATGAATTCATCATTTGCCTCATTTGCACTCGATTCAAGGGCAAGAATCCCTTCGCGCCGGGCAATCCCGGCAAGTCTTACAAAATTTGCGATGACTTCATTGGCAGTCACCTGCTTGTGCAGGAATGCATTTTTCACCACCTTGATGACCTTGAGCATATCCGGG
>QMLQ01000201.1 GCA_003646815.1 Deltaproteobacteria bacterium
AGCACGCTCACCAGGGGATTGATGAAATAGCCCAGGCTCGCCTCTACCACGTACCCGGCGTTTACGCCCCACACGTAGGTAGTCCAATTGACGGTCAGCAGTCCCGCCGCCATTCCATAGATAAGCACCATCCTGGGCTTGCGCATGGTCTGTGACAACGCGGTGAGCTGTTTCTTGAAGGCTACCACTGCAAAGGCAAATACCAGGGACCAGACGATCCGATGCCCGATGATCTCCGTTGCCGGCACCTGCTGCAACTGCTTCCAGTAGATGGGGAAAAGCCCCCAAAGCGTGTATGCCCCAATGGCCAGAAAAACACCTTTCTTCACGATTCATCCCTTCTCCACATACCTGATCGGTGCACAATACTCACTCATATCACGAAAGGCAAGGGTATTGAGGTGTCCCCGCCATTATGTTATGAAAGATGCTCTCAAGTATGGGGAGTTCAAAAAAGGGGAGAAAAAATGAACTGGAACAGAAAGGACGAACAGCCCTCGGTGCGGGAGGCCCTCAAACCCTTCGGGACCACCATCTTTACCGAAATGACCGCCCTCAGCAACCGCGTGGGCGCCATCAATCTCTCCCAGGGGTTCCCGGACTTCGAGGGGCCGGAGGAGGTCAGGCAAGCGGCTGCGGATGCCATCATGCGGGGGCCCAACCAGTACTGCCCCTCCATGGGGATAGCCCCTTTACGGGAAGCCGTGGCCGAAAAAATGAAACGATTTTATGGAGTATCAGTGGATGCGGATTCTGAGGTCACAGTCACTGCCGGTGCTTCTGAGGCAATCGGGGCGGCCCTCCTCGGTCTTGTGGAGCCGGGGGATGAGGTCATTCTTCTGGAGCCGACCTACGATCTCTATCCCCCCATGGTGGCTATGGCCGGCGCAACTCCAGTGTATGTACCCCTCCAGCCCCCTGGATTCACTCTCCCCAGAGAGGCCCTTCAAAAGGCGTTCACTCCCCGGACAAAGGCCATCATCATCAACAACCCCCTCAATCCCACCGGAAAGGTCTTCACAGAAGAAGAACTGGCATTCATAGGGGAGTTGTGCAGGCAATCTCATGCCATTGCCATCGGGGACGAGGTGTACGAACACCTGGTCTACGACGGCAAGAGTCACACCACGCTCCTCCAGATCCCCGCCTTCAGGAATAGAGCAATTGTGATCTCCTCCACGGCCAAAACATTTTCCCTGACCGGGTGGAAGGTGGGTTATGGGGTTGCCTGCCAGAAACTTACCGAGGCGGTCAGGATGAGCCATCAGTTCATCACCTTCTGCACCCCTTCGGCACTGCAGGAGGCCATGGCACAGGCAATCAGCATGGATGACGCGTACTACCAGGAGTTTCTCGAACGCTATACGAAAAAAAGACACCTCCTCTGTCGTGCCCTGGAAAAGATGGGATTTGACGTGCTGTGGCCCGAAGGAACATACTATGCCTCCATAGACATATCGGACCTGGAATTTGAAGATGACCTGGCATTTTGCCGGCACCTTGCCGCCGAGGTGGGAGTGGCCGCAATCCCCGCTTCTTTTTTCTGGCATCAGCGGAGAGCCGGACGGAATATCGTGCGTTTCTGTTTCTGCAAGAGGGATGAAACCCTGAATCGGGCTATAGAACGTTTGGCAAGGTGGAAATCCCGAGGATTAGTTCAGTCGGATGCACCCCGGTAGACAAGCTCGGGTTTCTTCAGGAAGACCCTGGTATCCGGGGGCACAGATTCGGTGATCCAGACATTCCCGCCGATAACGGACCGGGCCCCGATGACCGTATCACCGCCGAGGATGGTGGCACCCGAGTAGATGACCACATCATCTTCAATGGTCGGGTGACGTTTCACTTGCCGCAAACCATCAACCGCATCTCTCGGCAGAGAAAGCGCTCCCAGCGTGACCCCCTGATAAACCCTTACCCGATCACCGATCACCGTGGTCTCACCAATGACCACCCCCGTCCCGTGATCAATGAAAAAGCGTTCACCAATATGGGCGGCCGGGTGGATATCAATGCCCGTGCGGCTGTGCGCGTATTCCGTCATAATCCGGGGGATGAGGGGGACATCCAGGTGATACAGCTTGTGCGCAATCCGGTACACCGTGACGGTAAAAACCCCAGGATAACTGAAAATCACCTCATCGTATCCCTTGGCGGCCGGATCTCCCTCATGCGCCGCAACCACGTCTTTTGCCAGGACCCTCCTGAGCTTTGGCATCTCCTCCAGGAAGGCTATGGCGGTTTCATGTCCCCGGTCCGTGCAGTGGGTACATGGTTGATCATAACGCAGGCATTCATGACGGATGGAGAGCGTGATCTGCTCGGCCAGGGCCTCAAAAAAAGAGGTGACTTCCTGGCCGAAGTAGTAGCCAAGATTGACGTCATCCACCCGCGTGCGCAGGAAGTATCCCGGGTAGAGGATATGCATTGCCTTTGTGATCAGATCGACGATGGACTCCCTCGAAGGGATCGGCTCGGGGCTCACATGATCGAAACACTCCTGATCCTCGCAGGAAAAGACAAGTTTTTCGACAATGCCGGGGATCTTCCGGCGGTACTGCGCTGTTTCCGAAAGATCAATCCGGCACTGGTCTTCTTTCACTGTAGAACCCACTGTCTTTCCCTCACCACATCCTTTCCCTGCACCCTAGAACATACGCTCTCCGCATATTCCCGCTTATAAGAAGCACGAACCAGAGAAGGGGCACAGGGATCTTTTTGCAGGCACAAAATCTTTTCTTTGCTAGGAACACGCGTCCCCCCGAAGCTTGGGCGTGCCGGCGCTCTTGTACCGCTTTATCCATGGAGTACAAATGTATGAAGGAACTGATACGGCCGCCGGCCGCCTTGGTGAGCACCTTTCTTTGCGGCCAGCAGGCCCCCTCGTGCTCGCAAAAAGATTGCTGTGTCCCTTCCTTCTTTCCTCCCTTACACCTTCTGCCTTACGCCTTGTGCCTTATGCCCTACGCCTTTCTATTCCTTATGTCCCGGTGGCGCAGGCCTCTTCCTCTGGCTTCCAGAAGGGGGACAGTTCCCGCAGCCGCTCAATGATAGGAGGCACCTTTTCCACAACAAAATCCACTTCCTCTTCCGTATTGTAGATACTGAGGCTGAAGCGGATAGACCCGTGGGACATGGTAAAGGGGACTCCCATGGCACGGAGCACATGGGACGGCTGGAGGGACCCGGATGTGCAGGCTGACCCGGATGAGGCACAAATTCCAAATTCATCCATGAGAAGGAGGATGGCCTCCCCCTCCACCGATTCAAAGCTGATATTACTTGTGTTAGGAAGACGTTCCGCTCCTCCGCCGTTCACCCGGCTCCTGGGAACCTTTTTCAGAATGTTCTTTTCCAGCTTATCTCTGAGGGCCTTGACCCGGGTATTTTCATCTTCCATGTGTTCTCCGGCCAGTTCACAGGCCTTGCCGAGCGCGATGATGCCCGCCGTGTTTTCCGTTCCCCCGCGGCGGCCCCGCTCCTGGTGCCCCCCAATAAGAAATGGCGCATACTTGGTGCCTTTCCGCACATAGAGCACACCCACCCCTTTTGGCGCATGGAGCTTATGTCCGGAGATGGACAGCATATCAATGGAGCTGTTTCCGAGATCAATGGGGATCTTCCCCACTGCCTGCACTGCGTCCGTATGGAACAGTATGCCCCGGGACTTGGCCATCCGTGCTGCTTCTTCCACCGGGAAGATGACTCCTGTTTCATTGTTCGCCCACATGAGACTGACAATGGCCGTATCCTGGGTCAGGCTCTCCTTATAGTGATCCATATCAAGCCGTCCCTCCCGGTCCACCGGGATCTCGGTCACCCGATACCCGTTTTTCGCCAGGTGGCTGCACAGCACCTTGACGGCCGGGTGTTCCACACGGCTGGTGACAATGTGGTTTTTGCCCTCCTGGGTCTGGAGGGCGGACATGATCGCCGTGTTGTCACTCTCGGAACCGCAGCTCGTAAAAATGATCTCATCCGGCAGGGCGCCAAGGAGCTCGGCGACTTTTTCCCTGGCCTCACGGATCTTGTGGCCCACCTGCCCGCCAAAGGTGTGCGCACTGCTTGGATTGCCGTAGAGATCGTGAAAATAGGGGAGCATTGCCTCCATGACTTCAGGGGCCACCTGGGTGGTGGCATTGTTATCCATGTACACAGTTGTCATTCTTTCACCTCCTCCACCACCAGATCCGGCGACACAAACTCGTGCAGCTTTGCTTCAACGAGACTCTTCAGTGTTATTTCCGAAGCCCTGCAAGTGGCACAGGCACCCCTTGTTGCCACCAGGACACGGTTGCCAACCACGTCAATCAGTTCCACATCTCCACCGTCCTGCTGAAGGGACGGTCGGATTTCGCTCTCGATAGTCTCTTCAATCATTCTTATTTTCTTGATATTGGACAGTTTCGGAGGGGCAGGAGGTCTTTCCTCATCGCGTACCTTGGCTATGATCTCCCGGATGGTGTCATGACAGTTCTCGCACCCGCCCCCGGCCTTGGTGTAGTCGGTAACCTCTTCCACGGTCGTAAGGTTGTTTTCCCTGATAGCCCGCTCGATTTCCAGGTCCGTGACCCCAAAGCATTCACAGACGATCTCCCCTTCCTTTTCCTTCACCTTTTCGCCTTTCAGATCGGCAAGCGCTGCCTCCAAAGCCTGGCGTCCGAGAACCGAACAGTGCATCTTTTCTTTCGGCAGTCCTCCGAGAAAATCGGCAATCTCCTGATTAGTGATTTTTTCGGCCTCCTCTACGCTCTTCCCCTTAATCATTTCCGTCAGGGCCGATGCTGACGCAATGGCGCTCGCGCAGCCGAATGTCTGGAACTTCGCGTCTTCAATCTGGCCTTTTTCATCCACCTTCAGCGTTAGCTTCAAGGCGTCACCACACGCCATGGAACCTACTTCTCCCACCCCATTGGCATCTTCCACTACACCGGCATTCTTTGGCTTGAGAAAATGCTCCTTAACTTTATCCGTATAATCCCACATGGTCATTCCCCCTTTTTTCGGAAACGAGAAGGTCTAAGCCTGTCTCGTTGTATATTTTAAAAAGGTAAGCCTGTCCGCCACCGGTGTCAAGGGCCAATGGACTGGAGCGGCCGCATCTTTCCGGGGCCCCATCCAAAGCGGGAGTTTTGCTCAATGCTGCTCCACGAACGAGAAGGTCAGCGCGTGTACATCCCCTATGGAATACATATCCCCTCCCACAAGCCGGGTTCCCAAGTGAACTTCCTTGCCCATGAGATCCATCGTGGCCTGATCAGGGTCGAGGTTCACAAGATTCCCGATCACATAGGGGCCCTCGTCAAGTTCCACCATGGCCACGATATAAGGCGGTGTCTTCCCTTCGGGCGCAACCCGGACCACCGTGAAGGTCCGCACTCGTCCTTTTCCTGAAAGGGGAACAGGCTTCAGTTCGGAACCGCTGCACTCGCAGCACACGGCCATCGGTGGAAACATAATGGATCCGCAGCTCTTGCACTGAAGGCCTAAGAACT
Organism: Deltaproteobacteria bacterium; assembly: GCA_003646815.1. GTDB lineage: Bacteria > Desulfobacterota > DSM-4660 > Desulfatiglandales > Desulfatiglandaceae > B46-G9. The sequence goes on from QMLQ01000201.1 coordinate 5,496, forward strand.
CTCCCCGCGCAAGGCCTTCTTCATATTTCTGGTACGTTATGGGATATTCCATGTTCAGCTCCTCAATATAATGTTACAGACGGTTCCGAGATCGCCACCGAGGGTATCCACAAGTCCAACGCGTGCCCCCTCCACCTGGCGCGCGCCGCTCTCTCCCCGGAGCTGTTCCACAATCTCCGTCACCTGGGCGGCACCGGTGGCACCGATGGGATGCCCTTTTGCCTTGAGCCCGCCGGACGGATTCACTACCACTTTTCCCCCCAAGCGGGTCTCTCCCCTGGAAGCCGCATCGTACCCCTTTCCAAACTCATAAAACCCGAGGCTTTCAACGGCCAGAATTTCTGCGATGGTGAAACAATCGTGAAGTTCCACCACATCCACATCATCGGGGCCCATGCCTGCCTGCGCATACGCCTGGCGAATG
>QMLQ01000202.1 GCA_003646815.1 Deltaproteobacteria bacterium
GTCAGAAAGGCGGTGGAGGCAGGCATTCGTGAAGATCTGATCCTTGTTGATCCCGGGATCGGGTTCGGGAAGACTTTTGACCATAACCTCCAGATTATCAAAAAATTATCCTCGTTTTTGTCCCTGGGGAAGCCTCTCCTTATCGGCACATCCAATAAGTCATTTATCGGTGAAGTCCTGGGAAAGAAGGTTGATGAGCGGGTGACCGGCACCATGGCGACGGTCGCTGTTGCAGCGATGAATGGTGCACACGTGGTACGGGTGCATAACGTGAAGGAGGCGGTGGAGACGGTCAGAATGGTGGACGCCATCAAGCGGGGCACGGTGAAAGAATAACGGCGGGCAAGCCCGAAATGACAAATGTCAAAGCTCAAATGACAAATCAAACCCAAAGCTCCAATACGCAAAGAAAACCCTCCAATTTTTCCTCTTTTTCAGGTGAGTTTTTAGTGGTAATTTGACATTGGGTTTTGGAAATTTATTTGGCATTTGGATTTTGTCATTTGAAATTTTGTAATTATTGTACCCATGCCTACTCCTTTGAACAGAATATTGCCAAATATTTAGTATATAGAGGTACGTGATACATGTTGTTCTGCATGGACATCGGGAATACCAATATTGTGCTGGGGCTTATCAAAGAAGGTGAGATCCTGCGACACTGGCGCGTCAGGACCGAGCGGGAGGTGACCTCGGACGAGTTCGGAATCCTGGTGAGGAACATTTTTCGGGACAGCGGAATTGATATCACGGGAATAAGGGATATGATTGTTTCCTGTGTTGTGCCCCCGCTTCTCAACACCGTGGAGGAATTTTCAAGCAGGTATATCGGGGTGAAACCTTTGATGGTGGGCCCGGACATCAAGACGGGCATGCCCATCAGGTACGATAATCCGAAAGAGGTGGGTGCAGATCGAATTGTGAACGCTGTTGCCGCGTATGAGAAGTACAAAAGGACAATGGTTATCGTGGACTTCGGGACCGCGACCACCTTCGATTTTGTGTCCGGGAAGGGAGAATACCTTGGGGGCGCCATTGCTCCGGGCGTGTGGATTTCCTGTGAAGCCCTGTTCCAGAAGGCATCGAAACTTCCCCGGGTCGAAATATTCGCGCGGCCAAAAGGGGTGATTGCCAAGGACACCATCAGCAGCATGAACGTGGGGATTGTGTATGGGTATGCCGGGCTGGTGGACGGTATTGTGAAGCGGATGAAGCAGGAGAGTGATGAGGAAGTTTTGGTAGTGGCCACCGGTGGGCTGGCCCCCCTGATCTGCGATGTATCGGAGACGATTGATCACGTGGAGGAATTCCTCACGCTGGAGGGGCTGAAGATCATTTTTGAACGAAACCGGTAATCGTCAAAGGATAGATATCGTGCCTGCAAAAAGATCCCCGTGCCCCTCTTCTCGATAGGTTGCATGCAGTGGCGGGCTAAAGGCCTTGTTTGTTAATGGACGTATTTTTTTGAACCGGTTAACGGGCCAACCCATAAATGCTCAAACAGGGCGAATGCATTTCCCTTCGCAACGCGCTTCCAAGGTTAGAGAGCACACCTATGCAACAGAGCCCGATCATCAGACCCCCGAGGCTTCAAAAAGGAGACATGGTGGGGATCATTTCTCCGGCAGGACCGGTTGAAGAGGCCGAACTTGGACCGGGATTGGATTTCCTGGATCAAAGGGGATACAAGGTGCGCATCGGTTCCCACGCCCTGAGCAAAAAGGGGTACTTGGCCGGGGATGATTCCGCCCGGTTGGAAGATTTTCACGCCATGATCAGGGACCGGGAAGTGCATGCCGTATTTTGTACCAGGGGCGGATACGGCACCATGAGGGTCCTGGACAGGATCGACTATGATCTGGTACGGGACAACCCCAAGATTATGGCCGGGTTCAGCGATATTACCGCACTCCTGCTGTCCCTGTTCGCAAAGGCCGGCATGGTCACCTTCCACGGCCCCATGGTCAGGCAAGTCAAGGATATCGGCATTGGTAATTTCTCCGCTCTCCTGGATCTAGTTGAAACCCCGGGCGAACATACCATAGAACTCACCGGCGCGAGGACCCTGGTTTCCGGGACGGCCAAAGGGGTCCTCATAGGCGGGAACCTCTGCCTTCTTTCTCACCTGGTGGGGACACCCTTCCTGCCGCCACTTGAGGGAAACATTTTGTTCCTGGAGGACCGGGGAGAGCCGCTTTACCGGATTGACCGGATGCTCACCCACCTCAGGCTGGCCGGGCACCTGGACCGCATTTCAGGTCTTATCGCAGGCCAGTTCGAGGATTGCGGGGAACCTGGCGCGATGGATGATCTGCTCTTCCGTTTTGCAAAAGACCTCTCTGTTCCCGTGGTGAGCGGTGCTCCCCTCGGGCATGGCAACAGCAACATCCCCCTCCCTCTGGGTGTGCAGGCAGAGCTTCGCACCACCATCCCCTGGCTCCGCCTGCTGGAACCAGCCATCAGTTCATAGCCTTCGATTTTTCGTGCGCACAAGGCAAAAACCATTTGATATTTCAGCGCAGGAAGGGTAAGAAAAACAAGGCCGTAAGCCGTACGTCCACCTGGAAGAGTGTATATGCATTAAAAGTACCTTGGCGCCAAAATGGGTGAATTTTAAGAGGAGATAACGACCAATGGATAATCCTTTTTATGTTGATGAAGCAAAGCCATGGTTTCGGAAAGAAGCAGGCTGGCCTGCACAGGTCCCGAAGAATTACGAGTTTCCAAAGAAAAACCTTTACCAGATGTTCGCGGAGAGCGTTCATTCGTATGGTGATTCACCGGTCATGTGGTTCCTGGACACATTCATGACCTACCGCGAGATGGACCGGCATGTAAATGCGTTGGCAACCGCCCTCCACAAACTGGGTTTGCGAAAGGGAGATGTGGTGGCGCTCGTGCTCCCCAATTCATTCCAGTACGTGATTTCCTACTATGCATGTGCCAGGTTGGGCCTTGTGGTGACAGGCGTCAATCCCACGTACAAGCCCGCCGAGGTTGCACACCAGTTCCAGGTCACCGGGGTAAAGGCCGTTATTGCCCTGGACGCCCTGTACGAAACCCTCATTCAGCCCATCGCCTCAGGGCATCCCATGGAAAAGGTCATCGTGACCGGCGTGGTTGACTTGGTGAAGATGTCCCCATTGAAGAAATGGTTGGGAAAATTGCTCAAAAAGATCCCCACGGGTCCGGTGCCGCGAGACGCTATCAGGCTGCTGGATCTCCTGAAAACAACACCTGATCCGCCTGACGTGGAAGTTTCTGCGGATGACCCTGCCACATACATTATGACAGGCGGCACCACAGGGGTCCCCAAGGCAGCGGTACTCTCCCATTTCAATTGTGTTTCAAACGCTACCCAGGGAAGCCTCTGGGTCTGGATGGGAGGGCATGGCTTCTGTAATGTTGGCGTACTTCCTCTTTTCCATTCGTTCGCCATGACCGCGGTCATGAATATCTCCATCAAGTCTGGGATGTGGATGATGCTTTTTCCGAAACCTCCCCAGACAGAAGAGCTGCTGAAGACCATATGTACTGTCGCTCCTGACGGAAAGACATTTTATTGTGGTGCAGAGGTCCTATTCCAGAGGATCGCTGAATTTCCTGAGATTAATAAGTACGACATTGCAAAGAAGATCACGGCCTGTATCTCGGGAGCCGGTCCGCTGCACGCCCCGGTAAAGGAACGGTTTGAAAAAGTGAGCGGCGCAGTCCTGGTGGAGGGGTATGGACTTACCGAATCCACGCCCATTGTGTCGACCGGGCCACTCACTGATTTTGATACCACCGGGACGATCGGACTTCCCTTTCCTGGAACCGAATGGAAGATCATGGATATGGAATCAGGCTCAGAAGAATTGGCCCCAGGTGAAAATGGTGAACTGGTGGTGGCCGGACCCCAGGTCATGGTGGGATACCTCAATAAACCTCAGGAAACGGCTGAGACCATCCGGGAATGGGACGGCAAGCGGTGGCTCTACACAGGGGATATCGGGTACATGGACGAGCATGGCAGGGTGATCATCAGCGATCGGAAGAAACAGCTTATCAAGGTACGTGGTTACTCTGTATTCCCGAAGGAAGTGGAAGAGTTGGTGGGAAGGCACGAAGGAGTGCTGGAGGTGGCGGCTTCCGGGCTGCCAGACCGGGAAATGGGCGAAATCATCAAGGTTTGGGTGGTTCTCAAGGACGATTGGAAAGGGAAGATAACCGAAGAAGAATTGCGGGCCTGGTGCAAGGACAATATGACCCATTACAAGGTGCCGCGGTTGATTGAATTCAGGGATGAACTACCCAAGACCCTGGTGGGCAAGGTCATGAGAAGACAGCTCATGGAGGCGGACCCGGTGTACACCGCTTACCATGGAAGCGAGGGGGATTCGAATTGAGCAATTTGTACTTTATACAAAATTTGAGTTTTGATATTTGTTCATTTCCGGTTTATCCGGATTAGGGTTTAGGTTTCAGGTGTTAGGCCATTCAGCTGAAGGCTCAAATTTCGAAGGGGCAGGCGGACGAATTATGGATACTCGAGAAGCAATCATGGGCTTTTCCCAGGGTGAAAAAATCAAGGCAGGGCTAATCTGGGCATCCCAGATCATCCAGTTGATGGATAACTTTGGGGAAGGCGAGAAAAGGGCGGGATCAAAAACGGCAGGGGCACTCGTAGGCATGATCGGCAACGAAATCATGCTGGCGCATAACATGGGGAAAGATCCCGCATGGGAAGAAATGCAGAGAGACCTGGAGAGGGCAAGAGTGATGATTGATTCAGGTATACCGTCCGAGGCCGTTACGCACCTGACGCGTGCACTGAGCCGGAGCACTGACGTGGCAGGTCGGGCCATGGCTTCCCTGAAAGAGGAGGGTCTTCTCTGATCGGAGAATAAGGCGCGGTGGAAGAAGAAGCGATAAAGAAATTATTAGGCGAGGTCCGGGAAGGCAAGACTCCCGTAGATGATGCACTGAAGGTACTAAAAAAGCTCCCCTATGAGGACTTAAGATTTGCGTGTATTGATCATCACCGGGGGCTCAGGAAGGGGCTTTCCGAGGTCATTTACGGGCAAGGGAAGAATGCCGAAGACATCATGGGCATCATGGAAAAGATGAAGGACCAGGGGGAAAATATCCTGGTTACCAGGGTAGAGGCGGCCAAGGCAGAAAAGATTCAGAAAAAATTCCCGGAAAGTGATTACCATAGGGTTGCAGGAGCCCTCACCCTGGTGCACCATTCAAACCCTCGCGGAGGAAAGGGCACAATCTTGATTATCACGGCGGGTACCTCTGATATTCCGGTGGCGGAAGAAGCGGCTGTTACCGCCAGGTTCATGGGAAATAAAGTGGATACGGTCTATGATATTGGCGTTTCGGGAGTTCACCGGGTACTGGGGCACCGGGAGGAATTGGAGAATGCCTCTGTCATCATTGTGGTGGCGGGCATGGAGGGTGCATTGCCCAGCGTGGTGGGTGGACTGGTTGATTGCCCGGTCATTGCAGTGCCCACGAGCGTGGGGTATGGAGCGAGCTTCCAGGGGATCACAGCGCTCCTCGGGATGTTGAACAGTTGCGCAGCAGGGGTTACGGTGGTCAATATTGACAATGGGTTCGGCGCCGGGTATGCCGCCAGCATCATCAATCGAATATAGCACAGAAACGAACCCCTTGTCCCTCCATTGCGCATTAAACGGACTCCGGTTGTTTCTCTTAAACGAGATGGGAGGCAGAGAAGGGGCACGAGGATCTTTTTAAAGTACCATATTGAAATGGAAGAAAGAGAGGGACGACCAGGGACGGGGATCAGGGCTTGGCGTGGGTGCGGCGAATTTCAATGACGCGTTTTTTGAGTTGCCCAAAGGCATCCCTTTTTTCCGGCGACCAGCAGGGCAGCAGGGTATTGTTGTGATA
>QMLQ01000203.1 GCA_003646815.1 Deltaproteobacteria bacterium
AGGATATCTCGCAAAAATGGGCGAAAAGATAAGGGCACTGCATATTGCCGAGGTTTTGGCCCGGATTTCTCGCCAATAATCTGCTGTGACGACGGGTAGCTCCATGACTATTTCGTTGCGCTTGAAAAATGACCTCGACGTACTGTGAAAGTACGCCTGCGCTTATTTTCCTGCACGCGCCTTATATTCACGGGACTCTCCACCGTCTCGCGACGAAGATCGGTGAGAAACCCGGGCTGGCACATCAGAGGGATGAGCCGTGGAATTGAGTGTGAAAGCGGTGAAGAAAAAGGCCACAGAGGCTGCCAGGAACGAAGTCCTCCACCGGACCCTTTCCGATGCGGGTGATCGGTTTGTTTCCTTGCGGGAAAATGGATTTAACCAGTTGGAGGATCCTGACGGTCTGCGGGCCAGGGGCAGGGCGATCAAGGAAAAATGCCTCGCAAACATGCCGAACCTATTGCGTCTCCTGGAGAAAAAAGTGACCGATGCAGGGGGTGTTGTGCACTGGGCAAAAGACGGGCCCACGGCGAGGAAAATTATCCTGAACCTGGCCCGGCAGCATGGGGTCAAGACCGTGGTGAAGGGTAAATCCATGATGACGGAGGAGATCGCCCTGAACAAGGCCCTGGCTGAAAAAGGGATCGAGGCATGGGAGACCGATCTGGGGGAATTTATCGTCCAACTGGCAGGTGAGACTCCTTCTCATATTATCGCTCCTGCTATCCACAAGAACAGGGAAGAGGTGGGCCGACTGTTTTCCGCGAAGCTTGGAGTTCCTTACACGACAAATCCCGAAGAATTGACCATGGTGGCGCGCAAGGTGCTCCGGGAAAAATTTCTGGGCGCGGATATGGGTATCACGGGCGGTAATATGGCGGTTGCGGAGACAGGAACGCTGGCCCTGTTTGAAAACGAAGGGAACATACGATTGTCTACCTCACTTCCCAGGGTGCACGTGGCCATTATAGGAATTGAAAAGGTGGTTGAAACCTGGGATGATTTCGGTGTCCTCATGAAGCTCCTTTCCCGGAGCGCCGCAGGACAGAAGATGCCGACCTATCTCAGCTTGATTACCGGCCCGAAGAAAGCAAACGAACAGGATGGGGCGGAAGCGTTTCACCTTGTTTTGCTGGACAACGGCAGGTCTCGTATGCTGGGTGACCGGGTACTCAGGGACTCACTTTTTTGCCTTCGGTGTGGCGCATGCCTCAATGTCTGTCCCGTCTACAAACGGGTCGGGGGACACGCTTGCGGCTGGGTATATTCAGGACCCATCGGTATCCTGCTTGACTCTGAGCTGCTGCCCCCGGGGAGTGCGAGAGACCTTGCCTTCGCCTGTACTTTGTGCGGTGCTTGTGCCGAGGTCTGCCCCGTTCTCATTGAGCATCCAAAGATGATCCTGGATTTCCGGAGGCGTCTTGCGGAGGATCCCATGTGGAAGGGCCCAAGGGTCCTTTCCAGGGTGCTGCCGGTAAAGGCCTATTCCTGGCTTTCAGTGCGGCCTTTCCTTTTCCGGTGTGCGGGATTCCTTGCCAGGGGAATCCAGAGGGTCATGGCTCCCTCGGGAGAGTGGAAATGGCTTCCCGGGCCCCTTGCCGAATGGGGAAGCAGGCGGAAGATCCCCCGGTTCAAGAGACCGTTTTCCAGGAGGTGGAAAGCGTTGAAAATGTCGTTAAAGAAAAAACAGGGAACCGGCGGCGGATAAGCGAGAGGAAAAGGAAGGAATGGGATTAACGGATCGTGAAAGGATATTGGTAGACATAGAGCGTTCTTTGGGCGACAGCCGAGAAGGGCGGGTTCAGTTTCCCCAGGAAGAAACCGCGTCTCCGCCTGAATGGCTCTCCGACGATGCCTCCTGGGATGACGTGAAAAGCGAACTGGAGGCACTTTCAGATAGGTTTCACACGGCGGAACACCCGGGGGAACTTCGACGAATACTCGAACATATCGTCCGGGAACATGATGTCAGCAGGGCGGTTCGATGGGAACACCCCCTGCTGGAAAAGCTCGGTATTGACGAGATCTTGGGTGGTTTGGGGGTGACAATAGGGATCCCGTCCCGGAAAGAAGAATGGAAAGAACTTTCAGCAAAGGCCCAGGTGGGAATCACGGCGGTGGACGCCCTGGTCATGGAATCGGGTACCCTGGTGCTCAGGGCATCGAAGGAATGGGGTCGATCGACTTCTCTCCTCCCTCCGGTTCACGTTGCCATTGTTCAACCAGGCGAGCGCCTGAAAGACATTGCATCATTATCGCGTCTTTGCAGGTCGTGGGCGGAGGAACGGCAGGGGCTTCCCAGTGCGGTCACCTTCATTACCGGGCACAGTTGCACTGCGGACATTGAACTGACACTGGTGTCGGGGGTTCACGGTCCTGGGATGGTGTATGTAATCGGGCTGGGAAGGGAATACGGTGGGCCCTGATTCTCAATGAGCGGCGATCAATGCCGCGCCAATGGCACCGTTTATTTGTGCATATTTGAGGACCTTGATGTCCCGTCCGGTGGTCTTCATGAGGGCTTTTACCACGCCCCCGTTCCTAGCCACACCGCCGGTCATGCAGATGGGATCCGTGAGAGCAATGCGGTTTGCCATGGCTGCGACCCTGGCCCCAATGGCATCATGTATTCCTGCAATAATATTTTCCCTTTTCTCACCTTTGGAGATGAGCGAGATCACTTCAGATTCCGCAAAAACGGTGCACAGGCTGCTGATGGCAGCAGGGGCGTCAGCCTCGTGGGACATTTTTCCGAATACATCCAGATCCACTTCAAGGGCCCGTGCCATCACCTCCAGAAACCTTCCCGTACCGGCCGCACACTTGTCATTCATGGCAAAGTCAATAACACGGCCGGATTGATCCAGGGCAATGGCTTTGCTGTCCTGGCCGCCGATGTCGATGACCGTTCGTACTCCGGGGTCCTGGTAATGGGCGCCGGCCGCGTGACAGGTAATTTCGGTGATCGCTTTATCGGCGAAATCAATACTGTTCCGCCCATAGCCCGTTGCGATAACCCGGTCGATCGCGTCACGTTCCACCTGATGTTCCACCAGTAAATCGTGAAAGACCTTCTCTCCTGCATTTTTCGCATTGTATCCCGTGGGAATAAGGATGGTGCCCGCAATAACCCCATCTCTCAAGAGTGCAGCCTTTGCAGTATTGGAACCGATGTCAATGCCAACAGTGATCATAAGAATGTACTCCTCAGTTTAGCCCGCTTTTCTCACGGGCCTTCGTAGCGAGGTGGTGGAGAGTCCATTGGGTACAAGGCGCGCGAAGAAAAATGGATGAAGGCGTACTATCAGTACGTCGAAGTCATTTTTCAAGCGCAACGCAGTAGACATGGGGCTATCCGCCGCCACAGTAGATTGGCCGTGAGAAATGCGGGTTAGTCGCATTTCAGCACTTCTTACTGAACAATATGAATGGCATTCTGTCAAGGAGCAAAGTAGTCGGCTTACCTGGGTGACACAGATAATGATGATGAAGTTGGTTCGGGCAGGAAAATTCTTTGGATCAAACCATTATTCATGCTATCTTTAGAACCACCTGAAAACAAAAAATATCAGATCCCTTATACGGTCAAAGACTTGAGGAGAATGTGTGATGAGACGGTTCTGGCCATTGATTTCGCCGGTGATTTTGTTTGTGATGGCGGCAGGCATGGGAGGAGCGGAGGCACAGGAAAAGAACGATGTCCCAGCCAATGTGATCGAGCAAAAACTGACCCTTGTGGAAGCAACCGTCTGTGAAAAGATGAAAAGAAGCACTCCCTTTAATAAGGCCATTGTGTTTTCATCAGGCCTGGAAAAGGTGTATTGCTATACCTCCTTTGACCCGGTGCCCCGTGAAATGGTTATTTACCACGAATGGTACCGGAGAGACAAACTCAAGGCGAAAGTGAGGTTGACCCTTAAACCGCCCCGTTGGTCCACCTTCAGCAGTATGCGTATTCGGAAATCGGACCAGGGGCCATGGCGGGTAAATATTACTGATCCGGAGGGAAAGATTCTCAGAATAGTTCGCTTCAGCATAACGGAATAGCTATGGAAAACCTTGTTTTATTTTTGTCGAGTATTCGGTGGCAGGATGCAGTAGATATCATATTAAACAGCTATATCCTCTTTCGGCTCTACGTCCTGTTCAGGGGTACCCATGTTTTCCGTGTCCTGATAGGGATCGCGCTTCTCTGGTTTTCTCAGAGGGTCGCGGTGGCACTGGGGCTGATCCTCACCAGCTGGGCAATCCAGGGTATTACAGCTGCGGCCGCTTTCATTATTATCGTTGTTTTCCGCAATGAAATCAGGTCAGTCCTTCAGGCAAAAAACCTGAAAACCATACTGTGGGGCGTTCCCCATCAAACGGTCAAGACCCCCATTGAAACGATTGTTGATGCGGCGTTTGAACTTGCAGGCAAGAAAATCGGGGCAATCATGGTATTCCCGGGAATGGATGATCTGGATGAATTGATCCAGGGCGGCATCAGTTGGGACGGCCTGGTATCGCGCGAGATGATCAACAGCATTTTCTGGCATGACAACCCGGTGCACGACGGCGCCGCGATCATAGAGGGAAACCGGATAAAAAAAGTGGGTGCGGTCCTGCCGTTGTCACGCAGGGATGACCTCCCCTCCAGTTACGGGACTCGCCACAGGGCTGCAGCCGGCCTGGCGGAGATGACGGACGCCCTTGTGCTTGTGGTTTCCGAGGAACGGGGCAGCGTGGTGCTCGCAAAGGGAGCCGAGGTGCGGACGGTCCAAAACAGGGACTCCCTGGTAAGAACGCTTGAAGAGCACATAGGTTCCACAAAAGAGCAATGGGGCTACAAAAAGAAAGAGAAACGGGAACTCGTCATTGCAGCCCTGGCGGCCCTGGTGTTGATAAGCGCGGTCTGGTTCAGTTTTACCCGGGGCCAGGAACGTCTGGTTACCTTCGATATCCCTGTGGAATATGTGAACCGCAATCCCGCAACAGAGATTGTAGACAGTTCCGTAAATGCGCTCCAGGTGGGACTCAGTGGATCGGGGACGCTCATCAAGTCCATTCGCCCGGACCAGGTAAAGGTCCGCCTTGATCTGAGTAAAGCGGCAGTGGGGCGCAACTCCTTTGTCATTACCTCCGGAGATATCGACCTGCCTCCGGGAGTGGTCCTGCGGAAGGTAAAACCCTCCACAGTGGACGTTACCCTTGACATACCGGGTGAAAAGGTCCTGCCCGTTCAAGTGGACTGGGTTGGAAAACTGAGAAAGGATTTGATCCTTACCGGTGCAAAGATATTTCCTGCGAAGGTAAAGGTAAAAGGGGGAAAGACGATTCTCGATACCCTCTCCACCATGTACACGGAAAAGGTCCGCCTCGACCAGATAGAAAAATCAGGATCTCTAAAGGTGAATCTGGCGCTCGAACCTGCCACGCTCAAGATTGCGGCAGACTCCAGTGACTCCGTTACCGTGGATTATTTTGTCAAGGAACGAGCTTCCTCTTTGCCGGCAAGGTAGAAGAGAAGGAGCCCGAGCAGGAAAAGAACGAGGATTGAGGCAATGAAGGCAACGAGCAGGCTGGCCAGGGAGTTGCCGAAACCCAGCATGGCGGTGCTGGTATTGATGTCGCTCTGATAGCTCCAGTAATGCTTGAAAAAAACAGGGAAAAACCCGGCCATGATCGTGGTGGCAAAAGCGGAGTTGCCGCAGTCGTAGAGCACCCACCCCCACACGCCTTTTTTCGTGGGGGAGCGGGTGGTTGAGGATCGTTTCTCCGGGTATTGGCGGTTCATCTTTTCTGCCTTCCTCCCCTTTCCCCTGCGCCATTGCGGATGACTTCTGCCTTGATAAGTGAAAACAAAACAGCTACGATGGACCACAATTCCCGTTACTGGGTATCCAGAAAT
>QMLQ01000204.1 GCA_003646815.1 Deltaproteobacteria bacterium
CCAGTGTCCTGCCCTTCATTTCTTCACTATCCTCCTCTGTCTTATAAATGCAAAAAGCAGCCCTGCGATGGCAACACACAGGGGCATCAGAAAAATATTGATCGCCTTCAGAGTGTTTCCCAGGGCCTCAATATCCGCTCGCAAGTTCTTCCGAACCTCTTTGAGTTCATGATTGATCCTGGCCTTCTGTTCCCTGAACTTAGCGATCTCTTTTTCCTGCTCCGGGCTGATAATTAGTTTTTGAGAAGCATCTTTTTGGGTCCCCAGTTCCCTGAGTTTCCGGTTGGTCTCCTCCGCCTCTTTTGTCAGCTCCTTTTCCTTGGACAACCACCGCTCCTGTGCCTTCCGCTGGAGCGCCAGCACAACTTCGAAGGGACGTTCAAACCTCCCCCGCGTCCGCAAGGCAATCAGGTCATTGCTGCCGGTAAGAGTTTCACAACTATTCGCGAGAAAATTGAGGTTGTCATTGAACACCTTGGAAATGGTCACTCCAAGAAACTGGCCCTGCTGCACGTAAAACCGGTCAGCCAGAAGATCGGCATCTCCCACGACAATAACATTGCACGCCTTTTTGGCCTCCTTGATTTGATTTTTTCTATCTCCCTTTTTTGTCGCGTCTTTCCCTTTTTCATCCGCAGGAGGGCCTTGGGGAAATGCAGTCTTGAACTTCCCTGAAATCCGACCACAAAGGTACAGCCGCTCCTTTTCGGGAATGAACTCCCGCTTGATCACATCAAGTCCCATGCCGGCCTTGAATGCCGCAATCAAAGCAGCGTTTTCCCCGGACCTGACCAAGGGTTCGAACTCAAAGGCGCTGTCTTTTGCTTTTTTCAGCGCACCGGCCAGGGGAAACAACATGTTTTCAAGGCCTGCCGTCACCACGTTCCCGGAATTGAATGCCTCGTTCCGGGCGGAAATCATGACGGGGCTGCGTTCCACCCGGTTGTCCCGGGTCCTAACGGGCGTGGACTGGTCATAATCAGCAACCACCTTTGTTGAATCAAATGAAATGCCCCATGCCTTGAACAAGCTCGCAAGGGAAGAACTTGGTGGTCCCATAAACGACTGTCTGTTTGCATCGGAAACACAGAATGGATCTACGAACACAATGGCGTTTCGCCCGGAAAGCACATACTGATCAATGGCATATTGCAGTTTCTTGCTCAGATTTTTTGGATGGATAACGAGGAGCAAATCAGGAACAGGATCAATGGCGGCCGAAGACAGGGGTATCTCCTTCACTTCATAGGTCTTCTTGAGTTCCGTAATGAACAACCACTCCGCGCCTGCACCTGGTTGCCCCATGCGTGCATAGGCCGGGTTCCCGAACACTGGAAGTCCGCTGATCACGCCGATCACCTTTTTCTTGGAATTCTGCAGGCGATGAATGGCGCGTGTTATATCATATTCCAGCAACTCCTCTTTTCCTGGATCCAGGAATTCTATCTTCCCTACCTGGTCCGCAGCAAGGAACACAAGCCCGCAGTAAATCTTGTCCCCGGTGGGGGTCTGGATTGCACGAAGGCCATATTTCTGTGCCCATTCTTCCTCGTCAGAATCAGGCTTGGGGTCGAACACCTGGACCTTTACTTTCCCCTTTGCCGCATGTTCATATTCCGAAAGAAACTCCCTTACGCGGGTGGCATAGAGCTTGATTTCATCGGGAATATTTCTATTGCTTCGGTTATAGTAAAATTGGATATCAACCGGTTGGGAAAGCCCTGACAGGATGTGCTTTGTCCCCCCAGAAAGGGAATAGATATGGTCTTCGGTGGCGTCCCAGCGGATATTTGCATAAGACACAATCACATTAACAAGGATGAGGATAAAGAAAACCACAAGTAACCCGGTGCTTGAAAGAAGGGTTTTCCTGATTTCATTTCCTTCTTTTGCCATGAATTGTCCTCCCTTATGCTGTCCTGCGATTCTGCAGGGTGACTCCTGTTGCCACAAGCATGAAAAAAATCACCGAAACATAGTAAAGGAGATCCCGGAGATCCAGGACTCCCCGCTGCAGCGAACCGAAGTGCGTCATGAAACTGAACCCGGAAATTCCGTCCACGAGCCAGACCGGTGCCCATCCTGAAAGAATGTCAGTCACGGGCGGCCACCCGGCGAGGACCAGGAAGAGGCAGATCACCACGGAAATAATAAGGCTGATCACCTGATTTCTGGTCATGGCCGAGGTCATGCTTCCGATACTCAGATACGCGCCCGCCATAAGAAAACTTCCCACATAGCCGCTCAGAATGGCCCCCGGGTCAGGACTCCCCAGGTAAATAACGGTGATGACGAGGGGGAAGGTCAGGCAAAGGGCCAGCGAAACAAATATCCACGCGGCGATAAATTTACCCACCACCACCTCCGTCAGAGTCACGGGGAGTGTCAAAATCAGCTCTATGGTTCCGGTCCTCCGTTCCTCCGCCCAGAGCCTCATGGCTACGGCAGGAATGAGAAAGAGGAATATCCAGGGATGCCACTGGAAAAAGGCCCGGAGATCCGCCTGCCCCAATTCATAAAAGTGACTCACAAAAAAAGTGAAAAAGCCGCACAGCAGCAGAAATATAATAATAAACACATATGCTACCGGCGACCCGAAATACCCGGACAATTCCCGCTTCACAATGGCCTTCATATTTCTCAGGAACTCACGCATCTTCACCCTCGCTTCTCCCGGTTGTGATCATTCGAAACACCTCGTCCAGCCGCCCTTCTTCCACTCTTAGATAGTCCAAAGAATAGCCATGCTTCCCGCAACATTCGAGGACCTGTTCAATGGCGGGAGAGGTACCTTCATCATGAAAGATACGCAGCACTGCCCGTTCATGTTCCTGTTCAAGGATCTGCACTCTCGCAACTCCTTCCAGGGCAGAAAATTCTGCTTGAATGTTTAGAACCTCCCCTCCGTGAATGCCGCAGCAGAGTGCTCCGTGAACTGCAGAGCGGGCCTTGAGGTCATCAGGGGTTTCATCTGCCACAATCCGTCCGTTCGCGATAATGATGGCCCTCGTGCACACGGCCTCCACCTCTTCCAGGATATGCGTGGAGAGGATAATGGTCTTTTCCTTCGCCATCTCGCGAATCATTGATCGTACTTCATGTTTCTGGTTGGGATCCAGCCCGTCAGTGGGTTCATCCATGATCAGGTATTCAGGATCATGGAGGATGCTCTGGGCAAAGCACACCCGCTGCTTGTACCCTTTTGAAAGGGTGTTGATCACCTGGTACCGTACCGATGAGAGGAAGCATTGTTCAAGGGTCTCTCCGATCCGGTTACGTTTTTCCTTCCCCGAAAACCCCCTGATGTCCGCAATGAAATCCAGAAACCCGGAGACGGTCATGTCCCGATAAACCGGGGCGTTCTCCGGCAGATACCCGAGTTTTTTCTGTGCCTTCAAAGGATCTGTCTGCACACAGTATCCTCCGATGACAGCCGTCCCGGAAGTGGGGGCGAGAAAACCGGTGATCATGCGCATGGTGGTTGATTTGCCCGCGGCATTGGGTCCTAAGAATCCCAGGACCTCTCCTCGGCCCGCCTCGAAAGATACGTTGTCGACCGCCGCTGTCTGTCCAAAATACTTGGTGAGATGTTTTGCCTCTATCATGGGTACTCCCCTGTCTGAAAATATAATTTGAGTAGCACCGGTCGTTCCTGACCGAAACCCGAATCGAGCAGTCGGGTTGAAATTTAAACCCTTGTCCGGCCCCTGTCAAGGAAGGAACAAACCTTAACCCGCATTTCTCACGGACATACCGCTTCGCACCAAACATGCCTACGCCAAACCCGGAAAATTCGCCCGCGCCATGAAAACCAGCGAAAGGATGGGATGGGATATATGATGCCTTGACATCGTTTTGAATTATGATATGATGTCAGTATGAGAACGACAATTTCGATAGATGATGATGTGATGGAGCGTGCACGGGCCCTTGCCGCTAAACTGCGAAAGCCATTTAAGAGAGTGGTCAACGAAGCCCTTCGGGCTGGTCTCAAACACGTAGAACAACCTGCAAAACAACGGCCTTACAAAACGGAACCTCGCGCAATGGGTCTTCGATCCGGCCGTAACATAGATAATATTCAGGAATTACTGGCGCAAATTGAAGGCGAGGATTCCCGTTGATACTCGTTGATGCGAATATCCTCCTGTACGCCGAAGATGCACTTCATCCCCGCAACCAAGAAGCGCGTTTATGGTGGGATGCCCAGCTCTCCGGGACGGAACCTGTTTGTTTGTGCTGGACAGTTCTGTCCTCGTTTATTCGCATAGCAACCAATCCTCGGGTCTTCGATTACCCGCTCTCCATCGAACAGGCCGCTATTCGTGTGAAGAGTTGGTTGGACCAGCCCTGTACAAGGCTCATTCGACCGACTGAACGACATTGGGATATATTTCAGAAAATGCTGATCGCTGGGCAGGCCGTAGCCAACCTTGTTACAGATGCGCATCTGGCAGCCCTTTCCATTGAACACGGCTGCGCATTGGCTTCCACAGATTCGGATTTCTCGCGTTTCCCCGAAGTGAAGTGGACGAACCCTTTATCACCGAAGAGAACCGGTCAATGATCAAGAATTCAAAAAAACTCAAGGGATTCGAAAAGAATTTTTTGAAAAACAGGGGAAATCTAACCCATGAGCAAGCCCTGAAGCTCTTCACGGCCATGTGGGAGGAAGCCAGGAGTCTCGGCCTCTTTCCTTCCAAAGATCTATTAGAGGGAATAGACGTTGACATAAGAATTGCAAAGGCACTGAACTCGTGTTTGAAAAACTCCTCTCCAGAATAGGATCATATCTCACCAAACATGACCTCTCTTACATGATCATCGGTGGCCAGGCTGTCTTGCTCTATGGGGAACCACGAATGACCAGAGACATTGACATAACCCTGGGCCTAGGCACAGATCGCCTTGCGGACCTTCTCGGCGTGATTCAAGACCTCGCCCTGGAACCTCTGCCTGAGAATTTAGAATCATTCGTGAAAGAAACCATGGTTCTCCCTACCCTGGATAAAAACACAGGCATCCGTGTGGATTTCATTTTTTCTTTTACCCCCTATGAGAAAGAAGCCATAAAACGGGCGAGAAAAATAGCCATCCTGGGTCAAGAGGTCAATTTCGCATCCCCCGAAGATCTCATTATCCACAAGATTTTTGCTGGCAGACCAAGAGACCTGGAAGACGTAAAGACTATTCTTCTGAAAAACTCCGACCTGGACTCCCGCTATATCCGCCACTGGCTTGAACAATTTGACGAGTCCTCCGAAGGTAAACATTTTCTCATAACTTTCGAGGACCTGATCAAAGAATGTGCCCAAACCTGATGCTTCCCTAACTGCAGGCTGTGGGGCCTGGTGACGGGGAAAAGAATGGATAGAAAAGCTGCATTTTTTGCACTTGTGTGACCGTATCTGACAAAACCATGTGGTATGCTCATACGAACATACCGGCCTGATTCGCAAGTATTTAGCGTCGCTACCGAATTCTGATGGATTGGACGAAATTGTTATGGGCAAAAGATATTATGCACACAGCCTTGAAGGAAAACCGCCCGCTGACTGGCAGCCGCTGGAAGCACACCTGAAAAATGTCGCAAAACTGGCCGCTGATTTTGCGCGCCCTTTTGGTGGCGACAAATGGGCATACCTGGCAGGTTTGTGGCATGATCTGGGGAAATATTCAGACGCGTTTCAGGCGAAGCTCTACGATGCAAACGGCATCGATTGCCACATTAAGTCCTAGCCAGGCCGGATGGTGCATTCCGAGGGCCGGTTTCAAGAAAAAAGAGGAAGCCTAATGGACCAAGTAAAGGTTGCACACAGAAGAGCATCTGACCAAACCATACAATCTGTTAAAGATCATTTGGAAAATGTATCACTTATTACA
>QMLQ01000205.1 GCA_003646815.1 Deltaproteobacteria bacterium
CACCAGGTCGGATAATTTTTCGATGGGGGGAATAACCGCTTCCACCAGCTCTCCAAAATCGGTCCCCACCTCTTTGGGGATCCCCATGGGCCGGAACGAGAGCCAGAACAGGGCTTCTTCCACTTCATCCAGGACCTTGTCCTGTTCCCTCACGTATTGAAAAAACTGGAATTTATCCACAGGCATAAGGATGCCGTGGGGGAGGTGATTCCTGATATTGCGCTTCACTCCATCCGCCTTGCTTTCCAGCCGAGCAACCATATCCGTAATTTCCTCAAATTTTTCACACTCCCCGCCAATATGCTTCAGGGCCGCTTCTCTGAACAGGTGTGCACAGTCCCGTACCATGTCCGCATGCTTCTGCAGGTTTACAAAAGGAGACTCGTGAAATAATGAGGTCAGTGAAAGGCGCATTTGTTTCCCCTCCCGAGGTAATAATTATAACAGGAAATAGATAAAAAGTTTATACAAGAGCATGGCCAGCACTACAGTGAAGGGCAGTGTCACGACCCACGAAAGAGCAATATTCTTCAGGATACGCAGGTCCAGAGTTCCCATGCCCCGCATGATCCCCACGCCGACAACCGATCCCACCAGCACGTGGGTTGTGGATATGGGGAGACCCATCCTGGAACATACCAGGATTGTTGTGGCAGCACCGAACTGGGCGCAAAACCCCCGCATGGGGGTCAGTTCCGTGATATTCTTGCCGATGGTCTCCATGACCCGTGTACCAAACAACAAAAGACCACCCCCGACCGCCATGCCCCCTCCCAGGAGCATCCAGAAGGGCACATCCACCTTGAGGGCGACTGCCTTTGTCTGGACCACTGAAAAAATCGCCGCCAGGGGGCCGACAGCGTTTGCCACATCGTTTGCTCCGTGGGCAAAGGCCACATAGCAGGCCGTCAGGACCTGGAGCTGTGCAAAAAGCCTGTCCAGGGGGGTAAAGTTTTCCTGACCGGGACCCAGTTTACATTCGGGTCGTGCCTGCCGGCGCACCCACCACAGGCCAAAAGCACCGGCAACCGCGGAGATGGGTATGGCCAGCAGTATGGTCTGCACAAACCCCACGTTGAGATGCAGGTTTTTCAGCCCCTTGAAGATAAAGGAAAGGATGAGGACAAGAAAGACGGCAAAAACCATGACCGGCGCATAGCGCTGAGATGCGGCGAGCGGGTCTTTTGTTGCCATCATTTTCTTATCTATAAAGTAGTACATCCCCCCCGATATCAATGCCCCCACAGCCGGAGAAGTAACCCAACTGGCCACAATGACAATGATCTTGTTCCACGTGATCGCACCGGCACCCACGCTCAGGATCCCAAATCCAACAACCGCCCCCACGATTGCCTGGGACGTGGATACCGGAAGGGCAAAGTAGGTAGCAAGGTTCACCCACAGCCCGGCGGCGAGGAGCGACGCAAACATGCCGATCATCAGCATATTCGGATTGTGCGCCAGGAGTGAAGGGTCTATAATCCCCTTGCTGATGGTCCCCGTCACATACCCGCCCGCCAGCACTGCACCCAGGGCATTGGCCACAATGGAAATGATGACCGCCTGTTTGATAGTAATGGCACAGGAACCAACCGATGTTCCCATGGCATTTGCAAGATCATTGGACCCGATATTGGCGGCCATATAAAAACCCACCAGGGCCGCAAGCACGAGAATCACTGCATCCATAAGGTTCGCTTTCCGGTTCAGAATCAAATAACGAGTTCAGAAATCGTCCAAAGCATCATGCATTCCCTATAATAAATTTATTGACAAACCGCCACAAAAAAAGGGCCCCTCCCTTTAAAGGAATGGCCCTTTTCAGATTTTTCAGGTTCAGGTTGTTTAGGCTGTCTCTCTTCCGAACTGATCAACCGATCTTCAGGATGATCGCGCCGCCGGTATCCCCTGCTGCACATCCGGTCCAGAGGAAATAACCGCCACCTTTCATCACGGTCTCCTCGATCCCTTCGATGATCAATCGCCCTGCCGTGGGACCCTGGGGATGCCCATAGATCAAAGAGCTCCCATAGTTGTTGAAGCCTGGCTCTCCCTTGCCCACGGGATCAACACCGAACTGTTGTCCGAAGTAGAGGTCATTGACCACAAAGGGATTGTGGGTTTTGATGATCTTCATATCGCTGATTTTCAGGCCGGCATTCTCCAGTGCCATCTTGGATGCAGGTACCGGGGCCGCAGCCATGTATCCAGGCTTCGTGCGTGAATAACCATAGGCAACGATCTGGATTTTCATGGACGGATCAGCACTCAATTCCTTCGCGCGGTCTTCCGTGGTCACGATGACGCCGCAATTCCCGTCCGCGGGAAATGTCTGGGCACCAAAGCTGAGGACTCCCCCCGGAATAACCGGCCTGAGATTGGCAAGGCCCTCTTCGGTGCAGGGGGTGACACCTTCGTCTTCTTCCACCAGTTTTGTCTTTTTCCTGGAGATTTTCACTTCCGCCGGAAACATGTACCGTTTCTGGAATTCCCGGTCATTGGCAAGACTATCCAAATACTGTTCATAACGCCGCAGGGTCAGCTCATCACATTGCTCCTTTGTAAATCCGCCCTCTTTGGCAACGTTCTCGGCAGTCTCGATCATCTTCAGACCAACGTTAGGGTCGGCGTTGAAATTGTCCATAAGCCAATTTTCGGAAATAACTTCTCCCCCCGGGCCCATGGGGTTGGGCCAGATTGTATGCGGCCCATTGGAGCACCGGTCGGTCATGAGGGTGTAGCAATTCTTGTACAGACCTGCCTCTACGCCCATAGCCGCATTAAAGATACAGGTGGTGGACGTGGTGCATGCCTGGCTCAAATAGACACCCGGAATTCCCGTGGCACCCATCATGGCCGCGGCCCATGTGCTTGAATAAAACTGGTGCAGTTGTCCCACGGTCATTCCCAAAATGAGATAGTCGAACATCTTTGGATCCCATGCCTTCTGCTCCAACCATCTCTTGGATGTCTTGGCCCCCAGTTCGATTGCATTTTCATTGGCCATACTCCCCTGCCAGCGCGAAAACGGGGTGGAATAATACCCCTTGTACGGTATGAACGCCTTTTTCAACATGTTTTTTCTCCTCCTTTATGCTTCATTTTTTTTAAAATATACTGTGTTCTTGCTACCGGGAAGTCAACAATAGTTTCCGCCTTCCCCATTCCGAATTCCGCCTTCCAATCAGTCGCTCCATTTCCCATATTTGCCCCGGAGAATACGGTGCAAGATCTTGCCGGTAGGTGTCCGGGGCATCTCCATATCTCCTATAAAGTCGATGCTTTTCGGCCGCTTATATCCCGCAAGCTTCCCCTTGCTGAATTCCAGGATTTCTTTGGCCAACTCTTCGCTGGGTTCAAAGCCTTCATGCAGGACGATTACCGCCTTGATGGCCTCTCCCCACTTCTCATCCGGGACTCCGATGACGGCAATATCCTTCACTGCTTCATGGGCACCCACAACGCCTTCCACCTCTGACGGGTAGACATTTTCACCGCCCGTGATAATCATGTTGGCCTTTCGATCCACCAGCACGTAATAGCCATCTTCATCCCGCCTGACCATGTCACCGGCCGACGACCACCCCCCTTCAAAGGCCTCCTTTGTTTTCTCCGGTTCCTTCAAGTATTCTTTGAACAGCATGGGAGTCCGGTAAAAAAGCTCTCCCACCTCGCCGTCCGGAACCTCGTTCCGATCTTCATCCAGGATCCTGATCCGATCCGTGCCGAAGATCTCTTTGCCGATGGAGCCCAGTTTCTTGAACTGGTCTTCCGGCCGCAGCAGGGTGACAAGGCCACCCTCCGTGCTCCCATACGCCTCCCAGAGTTCCGCATTCTTGAAATAGTCCATGATGGCCAGTTTCAGGTCTTTCCTGGCAGGCGCCGAAGAAATCAGAAGCTGCCGGATGGATGAAACGTCGATGCTGTTTTTCACTTCATCAGGCAGGGCAAGCAGCATGATATAGTGGGTTGGCACAAGGGAAGTGTAGGTGATCTTGTATTTCTCTATGGTCCGCAGGAGATCTTCCGGGTCAAAGCTGACCATGTTGTAAACGAACACCGGGGCGGTAACCAGGGTATAGGGGAAAGAATAAAAGATGGAATTGACGTGACACATGGGCATCACCAGCATCACCTTATCGGTCGGCAGGACTCCTACATTGATATTGCTCAAATAGTACTGGGCCATGTAGCTCTCATGGGTCCTCACCACCCCTTTGGGTCTCCCGGTCGTCCCGGAGGTATACATGACGGTCCAGGTATCAGCCGCATCCACCAGCAGATCAGGCTCCTCCGGAGAGGACTTGGCCAGCAGCTCTTCATAGCCGATGTATCCTTCGGGGGCCGGCCCATCACCCAAATAAATATACCCATCCTCCGGGACGGGGAGCTTCTCCTTGATGCTATCAATCAACTCCACAAAAGGGGCCTCGACAATAAAGGCCTTACATTCCGAATGATTCACAATGTATTCGATATCAGGGCCGGCGAGCCTGAACATGATGGGGACGACGATCTGCCCTCCCTTTCCACAACTGGCATAGATATCCATCCACTCGCCCCGGTTATAAGCGATCACCGCGAAAGTATCTTTATGCCCGACCCCCATGTTGGTGAGGGCATTGGCGAGCCTGCAGGAACGTTCATTCCAATCCCTGAAATTATATTCTCTTGTCTTATCCTGCCAGCCCAGCTTTTCCGGATAATTGAGGGCATTCATCTTGAGCACCGTGCCCATGTGCATCCATTTGCTTATTGTCATTTTCCATTCCTCCTTAATCTAATATATCGAAAATTGTTCTTACCCACGCCTGTCCAAAAACAACAATAAGAATCGCTGATAACACTATAAATAATGACTCAAAGAGGTTCACTGCTACGGAAAACCGGCGTCAAGGAGTAACCGATTGAATGTATTTTGGACACCATTGTTTCTTACCAGAGAGTCAGGGAGGACACAGGGTTTTCTATGGAGTCTCCATGGCAAAAAGTGCCGCGCCTATGGCTCCTGTCAACTGGGGGTGTTCGGGGACCAGCACATCCTTCCCAGTGATCTCCCGCACCATCTCCACGATATAAGGGTTATGTTCCACCACGCCACCAGTCATGACAATCCTTTCCGTAAGCGAATCCATCTCCATGACCCGTTTTATCACCGAGTAAAAAAGCCCCTTGACAATATCGGCCACTTTCTCGCCCTGCCTGATCTTTTCAAGGACCTCGGTTCCGGAAAACACCGTGCAATAACTCCCCAGTTCAACCATATGCTCGGAAGTTCTGGCCAGCCCGTCCATCTCTTCCAGCGGAATGTCCAACCTCATGGACATTTCCTCCAGAAACGCACCCGTTCCTGCCGCGCATTTGCGGTTCATCTTGAAATTCACCCGTCGGCCCTGCTCGTCAAGTTTGATGATCTTGTTATCCTGGCCGCCGATATCTATGACGGTAATCGCGGTGGGGAAATAGTGATAGGCGCCCCGTCCATGGCACCCGATTTCCGTCTTGGTATCATCCCGGAAGGATACATTTTTTCTCCCATATCCGGTAGAAAAGCACTTGCCAATGGATTCCCGGGTCGTCCCCGCCATCTCCAGGGACTTTTCAAGACATTCCTGGGCGGTCTTGTGGAAGTCTGTCCCCGATTTCCTGACACAGAATCCCAGGAGATTCTTTCCTCCATCCAAGACCGCCACCTTTGTCCGGGACGCCCCAACATCCACACCCACAAAAACAGTTTTATTCACTGCTCCCAATTCGTCCCTAACAAGAAATAAGGCAGGATTAACAGGATCGACAAGATAAAAAA
>QMLQ01000206.1 GCA_003646815.1 Deltaproteobacteria bacterium
AACCCCGCGGTGAACCACCGCAGGAATGACCAGCGCACCCCGCAATTGGCCGCGTACGTATTCCACTCCCGATCCGTGTCATCCTGATCATGACGCAACGATCCTCCGGCATAGCCGGTTAAGGGTTCAAGCAACTGGTATTCCACACTGCCGGTGACGCTCTGATACCGTGAGAACCCCCTTGTTTCCGCCTCCAGGTAGGCCTCATCCCAGCCCCCTGCCCCGCCGATCGTAACACTCCCCCGCTGGAAACGCTTTGTGACCGACCCGTTATAGCTCACCCCTGATTCATCAGAGGATGTTTTGTTGTCTTGCTTAAAATACCCCACCCCCAGTGCAAGGGAAAAATCCGCTGAGATGTCCTGCTCGTAACCGGCTGACCAGTCGTGCACCTTGTAATCCTCGGTGGTCCCATCAAAATCCCGCGTCGTGAGGGTATACCCCACAGAGCACCGATGGTGGGGGTTGAAGCGATAAATATACCGGACCCCGGCACTCTGGCCCGTGTAATCATCTTCCGGCGGAAGATTGTCGTCCCGCGAGAACGTCGCGTCCGTGTACCCATAGCTGAGCTCCAACCCGTTGTTGACATTCAGCCACAGGGTCGCCGAGGCAAAAGGGTTTTGTTCAATGCCGTCATCAATGGTCGGGTCATCATTTTGGAGCAGGGAATGGCGATACCCCGCGGTAACACTGTTTTCCGGACCAAAAACATATCTGAAACTCGCACTCCCCGTGTTCCGCTGGTAGGTATTACGGGTATGGCGTACGCCTTCAATCCCGATTGTCTCTTCGAGCGGTTCTTCAGATTTGGTGTAGGTGTCGCTCAGGTCGAACCGGAGATATTGCCCCAGTTCCTGCCCAAAGGTCAGGGTGCCGGCATGCCGGATTGTGTTGTTGTCGTCTTCATCCGCATACCACACAAAGGTGGGCGCGTACCGGAGGCCCAGTGTTGTGTGGTGCCCCACCAGATCCAGGTTCAAGGCCGGAGTCACTGTAGTGATATAGTCGGATTTCTCATGATCCGGATCCAGGTAGATGTTGTCATCATACAACTCGCTCATCGTCAGGCTCGGCGTCAGTTCCACGCGGTATTGCGCCTGCGCGACCGGCGCGAATAACAACAACAGTCCCAGCACAATAACGATCTTTACAGCGATCTTTTTCATGGCCCCACTCCTTTCAGTAATGTTCAGGAAAAAGGATAAAGGTTAAAGGTTAAAGGATAAAGGAAATGAAAAATCCTAGCTATCCGTTTCGCCCCAGTTTTCGATCATTATTTTTCCAGAAATTTTCGCTTGGTGCTAATTAGCCCACTCAGCATGGAAGAAATTTCTTTTGCCTTGTTTATCCATTCTGCCCCAATCTTCTTTTCAATATATCCTATTTCCATACCAATATAGACTTGGGAACGAAGTTCTCCACAGGACCCTTTTGCATAGGACAAAAATACCAAACACTCCTTTTGAGACGTTCGCTCAAATCCTTCAGCAACATTACTCGAAATGGACAACCCTGATCGCGTAATCTGGTCCCTAAAACCATAGTCTTTCAGAGTGGCTAGTTGTCTATAGATATCGGCGCTCAACCTGGCAGCTTTTTTCCAGACCTCCAAATCTTCAAACCGCAAGCCGCCCATATTCTTTCTCCATCCTTCCCTTTTTCCTTTTGCCTTTTTCCTTTATCCTTTATCCTTACGTTTACGGAACGACGATGGTATCATTTGGCCGGAGCTCAATATTCTGCTTCAGGTTCTTGCCGGCCACGAAGTCCTTGTAATTGAACCGAAGCTGCACTTCTTTTCCCTTCTCATGTCTCACGATCATGATATTCTTGGTGTCAGCCCATTCCGCGAAGCCGCCTGCCGCTGACAAGGCCTGGAGCACGGTCATGTTCGGCGCGAGGGGATAGGGCCCGGGATTGGTAAGCTTGCCGATGGTATAGATCTGACGGCTCAAACTCTCGGCCACAATAACGGTCACTTCCGGCGCGGTCACAAATTTCTTGAGCTTGTCGGTGATGATCTTCTTTAAATCGTTGACCGTCTTCCCTGCCGCCATGATCTCCCCGATGAGCGGAAAGGTTATCCTGCCGTCTGCCATGACGGTCACATCGCGCGTCAGGTCCGGTTCCTTCCACACAAATACCTGGAGGTGGTCATTCGGCCCAATGGTGTATTCCGGCGGCTCACCCTGTGCCGCCGCTGGCACAGAAAAACTGGCAATGAGCGCAAAAACCATCGTCAGCAAAACCAAAGAAAAACATACGCGTTTGATCACCATTCCGGTACCTCCTGTTTCATGCAAGCCTGGTTCTACACATTTTTTCACCACAGAGCCACAGAGCCCACGGAGTTTTCTTTTTATCCGATCGCGAGAACCCGATCGGATAAAAGGGAAATGTTCTTGTGTCCAGCATCCATCTGCTTCTCTGGTCTCACTCTCATCCTGACGAAGTCCTAAAGGTCTCCAAATAAGAAGTGCTGTTTTCTTGTTTGGGCCGAATATGTTCGGGACAAACAAGAAAGGCCTTTCTCAGTGTACTCTGTGGCTCTGTGGTGAATGTTATGGTGCAAGCCAATTTTCAACAGCCAGCCCCTTGATCCCGGCATACCGTTCCACTTGATCCGTCACCATGGTGAGCTGGTTTGCCATTGCGCATGCGGCCACGAGGACGTCATCCATGGCAACCTCTTCATCCGTACCGCTTATTTGCGCCAAAATATCCCCGGCCAGTACCGCCTCCTTTTGCCCCAGCGCCACGATGTTGATCCTGGAAATGATCTCCCTGTTAATCCTGGACCAGAAATCTTCAAAGTCAGCGCGCAGGGAGCACCCGAAACGCAGTTCAGATACGCACACGCACGAGGTAAAAAGGGAATGAACCGGCTTTGAACGCAGCCGTGAGAGCATCTGGGGGTTTGGGCTCTTCTTCATCAGCTCACTCAGAATATTGGTATCAAGGAGATACATTACTCTTCGCCCGCCCCTTTCAAAATACTCGCTCCATGGCTTGACCGGTTCCCGACGACCCGGTTCATTACTTTGAAAAACGGATCGTCATTTTCAAGCCATCCCTTGGCGTTGATGAGGTGCCGGTCGTTTTCCACAGCCGGAATCAACCGGGCCATGGGCCTGCCCCTCTTAGTGATAACAATGTGTTTTCTCCCATAGGCCACCTCACCTAAAAGTGCGGAGAAATGCTTTTTTGCTTCGCCAATATTGATGACTTTTTCTTTCATTATCATACCATTAGATATTCTTGGTCAAGATGACCTAAAATAGGAAAAATGTCAATCAAAAAAAGGGGTTGTCACGTGACTTCTTGTGGCTATACTGCAAAAAGCGGGCCATGAGGAAAAATCAGATCATCACTGAGAGAAAAAGGGTGAAAGAAAAAAAATAAAAGACGGAAAGGCACATGCCAGGTGTGAGGAGCGGGCTTTGCCCTTGAGGATCGCTTCGCTTGCTGGAAAGGCTGAGCGGAACTGGCGTTAGGAAGTAAGGACCGTCCGTCTCTGAGGGACTTGAGGAGAAAAGGCACAAAAGCTGGGAATCTGGACATCGGGGCGGCTGGGCAGCGCGGAGGGGCGATTTTGGGCAAACAAATTACAATTTATGGCATCACTTTTCACACTCCCCAAAGCACGCGAAAATGTATACTTCATCTCCCGGCAACCTGAACTCCTTTGGGAGCCTGACCGCCTGACTGTTACCATTCTTAAATAGTTTTGCTGTCTTCATGGTTATCCCCCCGCCCAAATATATATCAAGAGTATATACAATTTGAATCATTGAAAAAAAAGAGAGGCGGCGGACAAGCAAGGCCACTTTCTTGTCATTCCGACGAAGCTTGTTCTCGACTCCGATCGGGGGGAGCCGGAATCCAGTCTACCCGAGCGGGTTAGAAAGGCTCTGAACTCCGGTTTTCAACGGAGTGACGACTTTTGGGAATACATCAATTTTGAGTTTTTAATGGATGGAATATTGCACGTTCCTTCTCTCTATGGTACTATTTTTATATGGAAAGAATATGGATAAACAAGGCAAGGTCATTTGAAGAGGCGAGGGAATTCGATACTTCGTACTACCTGAGCTCTTCAGGTGAGGAGCGAATAGAAGCCATGCAGATCCTGCGCGAAACCTATTTTGAACACAAAGGTTTGGAACTCGATGAAAACGGAAAAAGACTACGAAGAATTCTTAGCGTTACTCAACAAACATAGAGTCAAGTATTGTATCATAGGCTCTTTTGCGCTCGCCTTCCATGCCCGCCCGCGATACACCAAAGATATTGATATCTTCGTGGAGGCAACCACGAAAAATGCCGAAAGAATTATTACGGCTCTCAAGGCTTTTGGCTTTGGCTCTTATGACCTTGCAGTCGAAGATTTTTCAAAGAAAGGAAACATTATTCAACTTGGTTATGAACCAGTAAGGATAGATATCATTACGTCTATTGAGGGTCTTGAATTTTCGAACATCTGGGAGGACAGGGTTAAGGGCACATATGGCCGCCAAACAGTCAACTTCATCGATCGAAAACATCTGATACGTTCGAAAGAACTCTCAAATCGGCTACAGGACAAGGCAGACCTGGAATTACTCCTCTCTGATGAAAAGTGATGGGGCGAAGTGGCGTTAGGAAGCGGGAACCGTCCGTGCGTAACGGACTTGAGAGGCAAAGGCACAAAAGCTGGGCGGCTGGACAGCGGGGAAGCTGGACAGCTTGAAAAGTGCTTTTGCTAAAAAATCCTGATTATCCTGTTAATCCTGTCTGAAAAAGGTTGTTACGCGAAGGCAACGCGGCGTTCGGGGATCCTGCGCCGGTCTGAAGGGGTGCGGCGCTCGCGTCCGGTTCTGAGTTCTACGACCTTTGCGGAAGCCTCGGAATCCTGGCGCCTGTCCTGGCCGCTGCGGCGGTCCTGGAGGGCCCGACGGTCCTGGCCGGTTCTTCGGTCGGACATGCTCCTGCGGTCATGGCCGGAACGACGTTCGGGGATGTGGTCTGCGTAGGAAAATCGACGTCTGTCCATTCCAGTTCGTCTTCCTCCGTTGTCTATTTGTAAGCCCAGGTTCGGATTTTCCAAGCCTCGGGTTCCTTTCTCTTTAATGTCTCACCGCAAAGGCGCTAAGGCCGCAAAGTTTTTTCTTTTTGTCCGATCGGGTTCTCGCGATCGGACAAAAAATACTGGCCTAAAAAACGATCCAATCTCTTGCAACGCCCAACACAATCATTTGTTTCTTTGCGCACTTTGCGTCTTCGCGGTTCAGTATTTCAGTTCTTTGCGCCCGCGATGGGCCGGAAAATTATTCTTTCATAGCATCTGCACAGAAACGATGCAACCCCCTTGCCCAGCCCGATGTCTCTCAGGCGGCAGTACACATGCAAAGGGTTCAGGTAATGTTTGAGTGCGGTAGCCATGGGAAACCAGTCGTGAGTCAAGAGTCTTGAGTCGTGAGTCAGAGGAGAAGTGACAAAACCTTTATTTTTTCGCCCTTCTCCGTTCCCCTCCTCTAATAATTGCCTTAAGCCGGAAGGACCGTCCCGCCAACCGCGGCACGCTCCTCACATCCTTTCCCTTTTTTATCCATGCCTGATCAGCTTTTTCCTACCCACAAATGCCAATCCGCATAGCCCTACACCAAACAGCAGCATGGTCGCTGGTTC
>QMLQ01000207.1 GCA_003646815.1 Deltaproteobacteria bacterium
AATTTCCGGGGAGAAGCAGGGCGTTCCTGAAAATACAGGATGGGTGCGAATCATTTTGCAGTTATTGTATTGTACCTTTTTCCCGGGGGCCATATCGGAGTCTGCCTCCTGATGATGTCTTACAAGTGATGGAAAACCTGGCTGCGGAAGGGTACAAGGAGGTGGTGCTGACCGGCATCCATCTTGGCAAGTACGGCGCTGATCTCGGTGGGAAAGAAGACCTGAAGGGTATCCTCCGGGCAATCGGCAGGAGAGGTCTCCCGTTGCGGGTGAGGCTCAGTTCCCTGGAGCCGGGTGAAATAGACGATGAGCTTATTGAAATGGTGGCCTCCGAAGAATGGCTCTGCCGCCATTTTCATATCCCGCTCCAGAGCGGCGATGACGGGATACTTAGAAGGATGAGCAGGACCTATTCAAGGCGCACATTCGGGTCCCTGGTGAAAAAAATTAATGAAGCGATACCCTTGGGTGCCATTGGGGTTGATGTGATGACAGGCTTTCCCGGGGAGGATGAGGCGGCCCATTTGAATACCTTTAATCTCCTGGATGATCTCCCTGTTTCGTATCTCCATGTTTTTCCCTATTCCCGGAGACCGGGAACACCCGCCGCAGGATTCGCGGATCAGGTTTCACCTGCGGAGAAAAAGAAAAGGGCGGCTGAGCTTCGTGCACTGGGGGCACGCAAGAAGAATCTGTTCCATGAAAACTGCCTGGGAAAAGATTTTCAGGTCGTGATAGAAGAATCTCATGCGAAAGGCAACAAGCTACTCAAGGGAATAAGTGATAATTACATTCCCGTGCTGATTCCCTCCCTTGCCTCTATCCACGGGCATCTTGTTTCTGTCAGAATAGACAAAGTGGAAAAAGACCAGGTGATCGGGCACGCAGTTCATTCCAAACTTTAGCCCGCGTACGGCAAAGCCTGAATAAGGTTGACAAAGTCCCATCTATTCTATAATAACATATTCCAAAATAGAATGAGTGTTGATCAAGAAAATTGGTTCATCCGATTAAAGCGTACATTCAGAAAAAAGAGCATAGCCTGTTTGGGCTTCTATGAATTCTTGAATTTGAAAGTACGCAAAATCCTGATGAACCAGAAAATTTTCTACGCATTTTGAATTCAAGTTTACCTATAAGGCCATTTTTGTCCAAAACGGTATTTATTGTTGGGCAGGGGAATATATGGATAGTTGCAATAAATGAGGAGAAAAGATGGGCAACAAGTACAAATCATCAGCAACGGTAATCTCGCTGGAAGAATCAGTGGGCAAGGTGCTGGCCCACGACATTACCGAAATCAGGCCGGGACAGTTCAAGGGACCGGCCTTCAAGAAGGGGTACATCGTCCGGGAAGAGGACCTAGAGCACCTGCGGCGGCTTGGCAAAGAACATCTCTATGTCCTGCATCTGGGCCCTGGGGAACTCCACGAGAATGACGCAGCTCTCATGCTTGCGGGGGCCCTGGCAGGACCTGGTGTTGTTTATGGTGAAGAGGTTGCGGAAGGAAAGATCAACCTTAAAGCGGCCCATCGTGGACTCTTGAAGGTGGAAGTGAACGCACTCATTGACTTTAATATGGTCCCCGATCTCATGTGCTCAAGCAGGCACAGCAATGTTGTGGTGGAAGCGGGGGAAATTGTGGCAGGAACCAGGGCTATTCCTTTGATCATTAACCGCAGGAATGTGGAAACCGCAGTGGATATCGCAAAAGGAGCCGGGGGGATTTTTTCCGTAAAGGAGTTCGCCACCCCTGTTACGGGTATGGTTATTACGGGAAATGAAGTTATTACGGGAAGAATCGATGATAAGTTCGCTCCGATTTTGAGGAAGAAGCTGAAGTTTTTTGGTTGCCGTGTAAGAGACCCTCTCTTTGTTCCTGATGATCAGGATAAAATAAGAAATGCGATTGAAGGCCTGCTTGCTGACGGGGTCGGGCTCATTCTTGTGGCGGGCGGGATGAGTGTTGACCCTGATGATGTGAGCAGGCTGGCCATCGTGGATGGAGGTGCAGAGGATGTGGTATATGGCTCGCCGGTGTTGCCCGGGGCCATGTTCCTTTTCGGGCATTACGGGGACGTGCCGGTCATGGGACTCCCGGCGTGTGTGCTCTTCTACCGGGTCACAGTCTTTGATCTGATGCTTCCCCGAGTGCTGGCAGGGGAGCGGATTACTCGGAGAGACCTGGCAGAGACGGCCCATGGCGGCCTTTGCCTCAATTGTGAAACGTGTCGATATCCCGTCTGCCCTTTCGGAAAATAGGGTTACTGAGGAAAAAAGGATTTTGTTTTGGAGGGATGCCCATGCGCGGGATTTATGATGAGATAAAGGAACGTTTTTTGGTGGTTTTGGAAGGTAGGAGGATGCTTTCCGAGAAAGTGCAAGTTAAGGCAAGACCGCTCAGAACTGAAGAGGCAATAGGGAACCCTGAGGCTGATGATTTTCCCCTTCAGAAAGGTAAAGAGAAGCTCATGCAGGCGGAATTTCATGGGTCCCTTGGTCAGGCATTTACGGATCAATACGGGGATTTTGAAGGCACCTTAAGGGATGTGCTGGAAATGCCCCTTCGGAATAATTATAAAAGATCGGTTTTTGTGGCCACGTTGAACGTAGTGCTTCGTTTTTTGGGCCAAACCGAGGGCACAATCCATTGCCACGATAAAGGGCCGGAAGAGTGCGCCTCAGAGCTTGTTGATGAGCTGAAGGCGAAGTATAGGGCCTCAAAGATTGTACAGGTAGGGTTTCAGCCCCGTATGGTGGAGTACTTGGCGCCTGAATTTTTTCTCCGGGT
Source organism: Deltaproteobacteria bacterium (assembly GCA_003646815.1). Classification (GTDB taxonomy): domain Bacteria; phylum Desulfobacterota; class DSM-4660; order Desulfatiglandales; family Desulfatiglandaceae; genus B46-G9. The sequence goes on from QMLQ01000207.1 coordinate 2,792, forward strand.
GCTTGATATGGACAAGGACAACATAGGTTTCGAAAAATTCGGAGTCATGATCGAGGATCCTGCTGCTGCAGATGATGCGATTGAATGGGCCGATCTCCTCTTTGTCACGGGCACAACACTTGTGAACGACACAATAGGACAGTTCTTAAGAAAAAAGCCTGTCTTATTCTATGGCACCACAATTGCCGGTGCAGCGTCCATCATGGGCTGGGAACGATTCTGTGCTCGAAGCACATAAAAGACGGGTTTATCTTCTGGGGAAAATCACTGAAGCGGAGTTGTAGAGGATGCAGAAAGGAGTGTGGTTGATGTATGCTAAGGTGAAAGCAGGGGTTGGCTTGGTAATCCTGTTTTTTATTGTTGTTTTCGGTCCTTGTATAAGTTGTGCTGCTTACCAGAAAGCGGGAGTCAATCTGGATGTGAGATACAGGTGGGAATTTCAGAACAACTTCAATAAAAAATATTACGGGAAAAATCCGCCCCAAGGCAGTTCGGATGATGGATTTTTGCTTCAAAGAATTCGCCTGACATCTGATCTGAATCTGGAGGAAAATATTCACCTTTCTTTGGGGATACAGGATTCAAGAGCTTATGGCGTGGCCCTCCCAGACAAAGTCTTTTACAAACCAGGGCTGAGCCTTGAACACAACCCCTATAAAGACTATTGGGAACCGTTCGACATTTATGTCGAGATAAAAAACCTATTGAGTCGTAACCTCAGTATTAAAGCCGGCAGACAGGTTATTGGGTACGGTGATAACAGGATTTTCGGACGTAGCCAATGGGGAAACACCGGGTGATATATGGGATGCGGTCAAGCTGTCATATAAATTTTCAAAAAATTTTACGGACATATTCTATGGAGCAGAGATCATACATGACCCGAACAGTTTCAGCCTGAACCACCGTCACCTTTATAAAAGCCTGGCCCTTTATAGCCATTTTATCCTCCCATTAAATACCAGGAAGTTTTCTTTAGAGCTCTTTTTTGCCAGGAAGTGGGATGACCATAAGAATTACAAGGGTGAAAACACTCTGCCTGGTGATTTCCGTTCAAATTTTTACGGATTCAGGAGCTATGCTGAGCTTTCCTATGGGTTTGACTATGACTTTACATTTGTTTGGCAGAGGGGCAGCCTGGGTGATGATGGTATCAACGCCTATGCTTTTCATGTGCTCGGGGGATACACCTTTAAGAAAGTTGATTGGACTCCGAGGATCAGCGCGGAATTTTCTTATCCCTCCGGAGACGACAACCCGAAGGATGGGGAGAGGGGTACATTTGGAGGAGTATTCGGGGCAAGAGATAAGATGTATGGCAGGATGAACCTAATGGATTGGAAGAACCTTCAGGATGCCCAAATCAACCTGCAACTTAAGCCCACGGAAAAACTGAGCTTCAAGGCCGAGTTACACAAGTTCCGGCTCGCGGAAACCAAGGACGCCTGGTATCTCAACCAGAAAATGTATAGGGACAAGACCGGAGGTTCGGGGAGAAATCTGGGTATGGAATTTGATATTGTCGGGAGATATGTAACTGCCCTCAAGAGATTGGAGGTCCAGTACGGTTACGGTCATTTCAGTCCGGGGGGATTTGTCAAAAAGATGGCCGATAATGTCGATGCCAACTGGTGTTTTATGCAAATTCACTACAAATTTTCCAAGCCTTTGTTATAGGGCGGGAGATGAGGAAAAGGGGTATATGAGATTTTTTGTCGGTTCGAAAAAATATGGCATGCTGTTTTTGGTGCTGTTTATGTGTCTTTCCTGTGCCAACGGTTTTTGTGGGGAGCGCTATGAGACAAAAGAGCCAATAGGCATGGCAGTGGAGTTTATGGATCATGCGGCTGCGGCCTATGTTGCTCTGGACAAGGGGTGGTTTCAAAGAGCGGGCCTCCATTTTTCCAGCTACAAGAATTATGTGACCGGTATGGCCTTGGCTTCGGCGCTGGCCCGGGGAGACATCCAGGTGGCATATATTTGCCTCATTCCTGCAATGAATGCCTATGCGAACGCCGGGGTCCCTTTGAAGGTGGTTGCCGGGACCCATCGGTATGGGTATGGTCTTGTAGTGAATCCGGAAAAGATACAGAGGGTAAAGGATCTGGAAAAACCCGGCATACGCATCGGGTGTGGAAGAGATGGCACCCCCACTGACGTACTGCTGCACAAGACCATGGAAAATTTTGGGCTTGATCAGGCCAGGATATTGAAGAGGGTCCAGCGTATGCCTCCTCCTACCCAGCTTCTTGCCATCAAAATGGGCAGGCTTGATGCGGCCTTTGCTCCTGAACAGTGGGCAAGCATGGCAGAAGATTTCAGCTTTGAGATGCTCCTCACCGCCCAGGAGGTGTGGCCCGGAATGCAGGGGAGTGTACTGATCGTCAAAAAAGGACTTCTTCAAAAACATCCTGGCAAGGTGCGGGCGTTAGTAAAGGTAACAAGAAAAGCGACTGCGTGGGTCAACCAGCACCCGAAAGAAACAGCACGCATTTTGTCCCGGCGGATGTCAATTGAGGGTGAGAAATTGATAGGCAAGGGGAATATGATACCGAAACTGACAATGACCCCAAGAACTTTGGAGAAGTCTATGAAACGTCTGGAATATCGGAACACAATTGATCCAGACAGCGTTCAAGAGATGATAGATTACGTAGTAAAGCTTGGATACATAAAAAAAGGGTTTAAAGCAGAAGGTATCTTGGACCTGAGGTTTGTAAAATGAATTTGTTCAGAAGAGGCAGGATCGGATGGGGAACGGTGCCGGTTATTGTATTTCTCCTTGTATGGGAATTTGTCGCAAGATTGGGCCTGATTCCGGGACAGTTCAACTTTCCTCCATTTACCATTGTTATGAAGGAGTCCT
>QMLQ01000208.1 GCA_003646815.1 Deltaproteobacteria bacterium
AGGAAGAGAGAACTGAATGGCATCGCATTGTGGCATGGAGTCGTCTGGCTGAGATCTGCCAGGAGTATCTTGCGAAGGGGAAGCTCGTGTACATCGAAGGGAAACTTCGGACGCGGGCGTGGGAGGACAGTGACGGCGTAAAGCGTTACACCACGGAAATTCTCTCGCAAAGTATGCAGATGCTTGATCGTGCGGGCACCTGCAACGGTTCTTCAAATGCCGGGAAACCGCCTCAATCTGACGGGCCTGTGCCTGAAGATGATGACATTCCGTTCTAAGGAGGCGAGATGAAAGATAGTGAATTTATATCAAAAGTAAATGAATTTGCTGATCTATATTGTCCGGAATATATGCGGGAATATAGCGTGAATGTTGATTTAACCGATCCTGATAATCTAACGGCAAGAATCCGAGCAGAAGATTATTTCGGGCACCAGTGGGTTATTCCTATCTGGGTTGACGATAATGATGAGGTGAGCATTCCTACGACCGCTGGTGGTAGTTTCACTCTTAACGGGGAAGGCTTCTATTGCTATTTATGGCATGAAGCTGTCTTTCGAGGATCAATGCGGACAACATCTGTATTTCCAAACAAGAACGAGGCTTACTGCTAAAGCAGAAGGAATTAAGCACACCATGAAGAACAGAGACTGAGGGGCGTAGGGAGCGTGAATATTTTATTCTGCTCCTTTTTTTTGTGCCCTGATACGAGGAAGGCCAGCGGGAGTGTTAAGCAACGATTTTGCTTCACTCCTTTTTTTGTGCCTTGAGAAAGGAGAACGCGGTATGCGTGAGAAAAGAGATAAAAGAGGGATAGTCAAGCTCCTGAAGTTTGTGAACGGGGCATGGCAGGTAGTGGATTACGGGATACCCGAGAAAACGGCCATCTATACGGCCCTGGGGTATGTCGTAGAGAGATAACAGGCACATAGGATCTTTGATTCGTCAGGGGAGCATGAAAGCTTTTTCTGTTCCCCTTCTTTGTGCCTGGAAGCCAGAAGAACAAGATGAAAAGTCAAGGAGAAATGATCATGAAAAGGAGAAAGGGCGGTATCCAACATCAACTGAACTTCCTGCATGTCATGTGCAGGCTAGTGGATCTTGGATTTCCGTGGAGACTAGAGAAAAGGGTATGCCGCCCGTATGGGAGGATATTTTGTCGTCTTGTATGGTCACGGTCATACATTGTGGAAAGGAGCTTGAGACATGGAACTGCATGAGATTTTGTACCAGGGGTTGCTCAATGCCGATTTCGGCGATCTGGGTGATCGATCGGAATACGTAGGAGCAAGTGACGTCGGAGGATGTCCCCGGAAAGTCGTATTGAGCAAGCTTGAAGAGCCGCACCATGACCTTGCGACCCTTATCAGGTTTGCGAGAGGACACTTGACCGAGCATCTGATCGTGCTGGCGTTTAAGGCGAGCACATACTTGCCAAAGTGGGAGTATCAAAGAGAAGTGGTCCACAAACAAAGGCCTTACAAGGCCCATGTGGACTTCGTTTTCGAGACCAGGCAGGTTTTGGCGGTCATGGAAGTCAAGACTGTCTCAAAAATGCCGAAAGAGCCGTATGACAGTTGGGTCCAACAAGTGCATTTCCAGATAGGATTGCTGAAAGACGCGAACCCCAGCAAGGCTATAAGGGGTGTTGTTTTCGCCATTGACCTCAATGAGGGACAAACAAAGCTCTTTGACGGTTTTGAGTACGATTCGAAATTGTACGAGGGGCTCCTTCTGAAGGCCTCCCACATTTGGGAGTGTGTCCAGGATCCTGGAGTCGAGCCTGAGACGGAAAAGGGGCCGCTTTGCGCCTGGTGTCCATATAGGCCTAGTTGTCCCGCGTATGACATAAACGAGAGCATACCGGAAATGCCGCTTGAGGATGAACTGCAGCAATATCTTGGCCTCAAAGAGACCCAGAAGGATCTCAAGGCCGAGATAGACAAGCTGGCTGTTGTCTTGAAAGCCGGCATTGAAAACGGCAATCCTGACGGCGACAGGATCAGGGTTGGCAGAAACCTTGTTAGACGGAGTGTCAGGCATAGCACCCGTCTCAACGGTCCTGCCCTCAAAAAAGACCATCCGAGAATACATGCCAAGTATGCTACCGAGACTTCTTACGAGGTCCTGGTGGTCGAATAAGCCTTTTCCCGGAGCCCCTTCCGGAAATCCAGATATCCCAGAGAAAACTGCGTAGAACAACAGGGATAGTTATATCCTCTGTGTGAACACGTGCGTCTGGATACCTGTGTTCAGGATCAGAGGCCGGGGAAGAAAGGAGAAAGACATGGACCTCGAAAAACTGAAAGCCCCATTCCCTTCGATTGACGTGGAATGGAGAGTAAAGACAGCAGGAAAAAACGGAAAAGGAGCGTGGGCCATGCTGCTGCCGTATATCACCAACCGGGCGATCATGAACCGGCTGGATGAGGTAGTTGGCCCTGAGAACTGGAAAAACTATTTCGAGCCTGGTCCTTCGGGCGGCACCATGTGCGGTCTTTCCATTCGTGTGAATAACGAATGGATAACCAAGTGGGATGGAGCGCAGGAGACAGCGGTTGAACCTGTAAAGGGTGGTTTCTCGGATGCGATGAGACGGGCTGCTGTGCAGTGGGGTATCGGACGGTACTTGTACTACCTGGACTTCCAGGTTGTAAACGTTATCCCGGACAGACCCAATGCGCGGTTTGTGCGTGTGGATGACAGGAAGCGTGAAGTCAAAGGATATGCAATTATTCCCGTTCTCCCTGCCTGGGCCCTGCCTGTGGAAGAAAAGGGCTCTGATAAAAAAAGCGGCAATGAGAAGAGAACAAGACAGGAGAAGCCCGATACACCACCGGAGGATAAACCTGCCACAAAGTCGGCGGATAGATCTGCTCCAGGCCCGAGCATTAAAGGGATCACGTACCGGCGTGAAGGGAACCTGCTTATTGCGGAAGGGAATACCTTTTCGGTGAAAGGTTCGCTCAAGAGCGCCGGTTTTAAGTGGAACCCTGGTGCTAAGTCGTGGGCAAAGGAGGTGGTAAATGGATGATATTAGCCTCAAGAAATCAGAGGAATACTTGTTTGATACCGTCAAGAATGTTGGGATCGGTCTGATAGTTTCGGCTTTGATCGGCATACTTTTTGGAGCCAACACTGTCCGAACTTACAGGTTGATTCTGGTTCTTCTTTTAGGTATCATGGGAAATATGGGAGGGTTCCTTGCTCTCAAGGGCAAGGAACGGAAAGGAGCCAGTTATGAGCGGAGTTGACATAGTGCTAATCTTCGCTGCGTTATTTGCTTTTGCCACCAGTGTCTGGGCCGCTATCGAGTGGATCCAGTACTGGAGGCTTAAAAAGAAGCAGGGCAAGGCAAGATAGCCAGAGTCTGATATACCGGCAGGTTCAAAACGCTTTGATCCACGCCGAAGATGCGAAAGAGGGAGTCCGAGCATAAGCTTGAACTCCTTTTTTGTTTTCAGAAAGGAGAAGTGATGAACACAATGGCCAATTTCACCAGGCATTATCCTCGGAAAGCCGAGATCCGATACTGGCAGGAAAAGGGTTACTGTCTGGATCCCACTCCCAGGGCTCCGTCCCTGGACGAGAGCTGGGGGGAAGAGGAAATAGGCGGTCTCCTGGTGATCGAAATAGAAAAGATAAAGGCCCGGGGCTTTGACGCGATTCTTATCGGCGGCCTGACAAATATGATGGCCTATGCCTGGTTTATTGCGGAAAGCCGTGGGCTGCAGGTGCTGCATGCGCGAGGGAGAAAAGGAACAGACGGGTATGTCATAACGGCTTACTCGAGATTGCTGAGCCCGTCCTCTCTGGCGGCGTAGAAAAGACAACAGAACAGACGAAAAGGAGGAAAGATCATGCTGATAGCGCATTGTGATACAGACTATGTGGAAGAAGGACAGGTATTGGACATTGAACCCGTTGAAGGAACCGAGACATGGAAGCCGGTCTCCCACAGGGAGGTCATTATTCCACTTCAAAACGCTCTTGCCACCACGGGGATGAAGATTGCGAGGAAGACCTACAGTCTGAGTCCGAACGGACACAAGATGTTCGCAGTATGGCAGCTTGACAACGTTGACGGCGGGATGGCCTACACCCTGGGTGTCCGGAACTCCATGGACAAATCGCTTGCGCTCGGGATTGTCGCCGGCACCAAGATTCTGGTGTGCGACAATTTGAGTTTCAGCGGAGACTTTATCCGGTTTCGGAAACACACGAAGGGTATTGTCGATGAGCTGGACCAGTTGTGTCTTGAAGCGGTCCGGAATGTGACAGGGAGTCTCAAGGACTTTGCCGAGTGGCATAAGCGTCTCGTGACATACGTCCTGAGACGTCGGCAGGCTGAGGTCCTGACATTCCGTGCCATGGAAAAGGGCGTGATGAGTCCTTCCCAGTTCAGGGCCTTCTACGAGCTCTATTTTGAAGAGGGAGCCAGGTACGGTCGGCCTGACTTGTACCACTGGCACGAAGCGGTCACTGATCTGAACCGGGACAAGAACCTGTTTCAGGTCCTGGACCGGAACAAGAAATTGAACCAGGTCTGCAACGAGTTCATTTCGCGTTACGGGCAGCGGCTGTAACAGATAGACAGAAAACCAAGAGATGAGAAAGGGAGTATCACAAGCAGCAATGCTTTTACTCCCTTTTTTGTACTCAATAGAAGGAGAAAAGATATGAAGACAACGGAATTGACCAGGATTTGTCGAGAGTACACCGCCGAGCTGGTCGAGGCGGTCAAGAACGAGAAGAATGACGCAAGGCTGCTGGAGTACTTCGAGTTCTGCTCCAGGTTCCACAACTACTCTTTTCAGAACCGGATTCTCATCTGGCTATCCAGGCCCGACGCCACGTTTGTTGCCGGCTTCAAGGCCTGGCAGAAGATGGGAAGGTTTGTGAAGAAGGGTGAAAAAGGGATCCCGATATTCGCCCCCATGATGATCAAGGTCAAAAAGGGTGAAGAATGGGACCCGGAGCTTGTAGCGGTTACTGAAGAAAGCTCGAGGCCGGAGGATGAGATCCTGCGGTTCAAGGTGGTCTATGTCTGGGACGTTTCCCAGACGGACGGCGATCCGCTTCCCGAGAACCCTGATGTCATGTCGGTAAAAGGGGAGCTTGACGGAGAATTACTTCCGGCTCTCGAGGAGGTTGTCAGGGCTGAAGGGATCGGCCTTAACTACGTGAACGAAGTCCTGGGTGGCGGTGCTGCCGGTGTTTCGAAAAAGGGAAGGATTGACATTCTTTCCTCCCTGGACACGAGGCAGCGGTTCTCTGTGCTGGCGCACGAACTGGCCCATGAGATGCTTCACGGCCCCCAGCAGAGGCGGAGGCTTACGAAGAAGGTCAAGGAACTGGAAGCCGAGGCAACGGCTTATGTCATAAGCAGGCATTTTGATCTGGATACCAAAGCCCCCACCTATCTGGCCTGTTACAGGGTGGAAGAGGTGGACATTATGGCTTCGCTGGACCGGATTGTCTCGACCGCCTCGAAGATCATCCGGGGCATTGTCAGGCAACAGATCGAAGAGAGCTTACAAAGAAAGGCGGCATAAGGGAGGGATTAACTATGCACGGGACGATTGTTGTACTCACGGATAAGCGGACGTTGGATGAGGACGAACA
>QMLQ01000209.1 GCA_003646815.1 Deltaproteobacteria bacterium
CATGGAAATTGAAGGATACAACATGCCGGATGAGCTCTATTACGAGGAAAACCATTTCTGGGTGCGGGAAGAGGGTGACGTCCTGGTGATGGGCATGGATGATTTTGCCCAGACCATGGCCGGGGAGATCGTCTACGTGCAGCTCCCTGATGAAGGGAAGAAGCTCAAAAAAGGCAAGAAATTTGCCAAGGTGGAATCGGGGAAGTGGCTCGGGAAGGTGTACGCGCCGGTGAACGGCGAGCTGGTGGCGGTCAATGAAGAACTGGAGACAAGCCCGGAACTGATCAATGACGACTGCTATGGCAAGGGTTGGATGTACAAGATCAAGCCGTCCGATATGGGGGAACTCCAGGAGCTGATCCATGGGGCCGAGGCGGTGGAAAAATGGCTCCTGGCCGAGATCGAAAAATACGCAGAGGAGTGATTTCCTCAACATGAGGTAGGGGCGACCTCCTGGTCGCGATGATTGGGGTCCGCTGATAACAAGATGGCAAACCGGGATTACAGCGTTAGACAATTGATGGAACTGGAGGCCTGTACCAATTGCCAGGCCTGCGCGGATATCTGTCCGGCTGTGTGTGCGGCCGGGGATGGGGAGCTGTCGGCCCTTTTCCGTATGAAAGGTCTCAAGGAGATCGTGAAGGGCAGGAGCAGCCTGCTTCGCAAGATCTTCAAGAAAAAGGGGCCCTCAGAGGAAGCATGGAAGCATTTCAGCGATACTGCTTTTCGCTGCACGCTGTGTGGTAGTTGCCAGGAAGTGTGCCCGGTAGGCATTCATCTTAAGGAGCTGTGGCTTTCCCTGCGCCAGGACCTGGTCCATTCGAGTGTGTATCCCAAGAAGATCAACATGATCAAAGAAAACCTGGAAGAGAGTTACAATGTCTTCGGCGAGGACAATGAGGAACGCGCTGAATGGGTTGAGGACATGCGGGAGGAGCCTGAAGACGGCTACATCAGGGACAAAGCGGAAGTCGTCTATTTTACGGGGTGCACGGCCGCCTATTTTCCGATTGCTCAGAAGATTCCCATTGCCCTGGCAGAGGTCATGGACGCCGGCGGTGTGGATTTTACCCTCCTCGGCGAGGAAGAGTGGTGTTGTGGTTTTCCCATGCTGGGGGCGGGGCTCATGGACCTGTTCCAGGAGTTTCGGAATCATAACATCCGGGCCGTGAAGGAAAAGGGGGCCAAAAAAATCGTTTTCGCCTGCCCGTCCTGCTATCAGATGTGGCGCGAATATTACCGGCCGGAAGGGATTGAAATTCACCACGCATCCCAGTTTTTGATTGATCTCGTGAAACAGGGAAGGGTCCCGTTGAAAGAACTGGATATGACCGTTACATACCACGATCCCTGCGACCTGGGGAGGGGCGCCCATGTCTATGACGAACCCCGTGAAGTGATCCGTGCCATCCCGGGCATCACCTTCGTGGAGCTTCCCCACAACCGCGAGGAGTGCCGTTGTTGCGGCGGAGGCGGGAACCTGGAGATGGTGGACGCGAAACTCTCGGCCGAAATCGCCAAGGCAAAGATCGACGAGATCCTTTCCACCGGGGCCCAGGCGGTCATCACTTCCTGCCAGCAGTGCGTGCGCACCATGATCACTTACGTCCGGCGCAACAAGATTTCCCTGGAAGTTCTGGATATCACCCAGCTTATCCAAAGGGCCCTGAAAAGGTAAGAAAAGGAGTGTTTGCATGGATTCCTGGAGGCTTCTTGACACTCCTCCCATGACGGCGGCCGAAAACATGGCCCTTGATGAGACCCTGGTGGAGCTGAAAGGCGAGGGCCTTACCCCCAATACGATCCATTTTCTCCAGTTTTCTCCCCGCGCTGTCCTGGTCGGTTATCACCAGTCTATCCAGGAGGAAATACGGACTGATTATTGCGCATCGCACGGCATAGATATCAATCGGAGGGTGACGGGCGGTGGCGCCATATTTTTTGACGAGAGCCAGCTTGGATGGGAGGTGATCTGCGACAAGGAATTTTTCAACGTGCGGGTCCCGACCCAGAAACTCTTCCGGGCCCTGTGCGATCCGGTGATAACAGCCCTTGATCTCCTTGGCGTCAAATCCAGTTTCAGGCCCAGAAATGACATTGAGGTTGACGGCCGGAAAATCTCGGGAACGGGAGGGACCGAATCGGATGGCGCGTTTCTGTTTCAGGGCACCATGCTGACGGATTTTGACGTGGATACCATGCTTCGAAGCCTTAGGATCCCGGTTGAAAAACTGAAGGCCAAGGAAATCGACTCCGTGAAAGAGCGTGTCACGTGCCTGAAATGGGAACTCGGATATACCCCTGCACTTGAGGAGATTAAAAAGGCCATCCGGGCGGGTTTCGAGAAACACCTTGGCGTCAGGCTGGAGCCGGCAGGATTAGAACCTGCAGAAAAGCGGCTTTTCCAGGAGAAACTCGAATACTACCGGTCGTCGGCATGGATCGACATGGTCCACCCTGTTTTCGACAGGCACGAGGTGGTGCAGTCGGCCTACAAGAATGATGAGGGCCTGGTGCGCTTTACCGTGACTGTTGATCTCCCGAAGAAGCGAATCAAGGACTTGTACATTACCGGGGATTTTCTTTCATTTCCCAGCAGGGCGCTTTTTGACCTGGAATCGAAATTGCGGGGTACTCCCCTGGAAGAGGAATCTTTGCACCGGATCATCGGCGATTTTTTTGAAAACGGTCTGATCCGGATCCCGGGAATGACACGTGATGATTTTTTGAAACCCCTGGACCAGATTCTTCGAAAGGTGGAGATCGCGAAATACTCCATTCCCCTTGAGTACTGCAATCTGATTTCCGTCACGAACGGCACATTTGAAGAAGTGCTGAAACGGGAACCGTCTGTGCTTCTTCTCCCCTATTGCTCCAAGGACCTTCGGTGCGATCTCAGGCATAAAAAGGGATGCAGGGCCTGTGGAGATTGCTCCATCGGGCCTGCCTGGACCATGGGGCGGACGAAAAAGATGAAGGTTGTCTGTATCGTGAGCTTCGAAGACCTTATGGAAGAACTGGAGAAGATGAAGGCTGCCGGAGTGTCCGCCTATATCGGCTGCTGTTGCCAGCCCTTTTTTACAAAGCATGTGGATGATTTTGAACGGGCAGGAATTCCGGGTATCCTTTTGGACATTGATGATACCACCTGCTATGAGCTGGACCAGGCAAAAGAGGCCTACGCGGGGCGGTTTTCCAGCCAGACCCAGGTGAACCTGGATCTGCTCAATGCGGTCATGAATACCAGGGTGGCCTGATGGTTTTTCAGTGTGACATCCTGGTGGTTGGTGCGGGTCCGGCAGGAAGCTCTGCGGCTGCGGCAGCCGCTGAGAACGGCGTCCATGTGCTCGTGGCGGAACGGAAGGATGTTCTTGGCGTACCGGTCCGCTGTGCCGAATACATCCCGCGGCAGCTTCTCGGGCAACTGGAGACGGACCGGGATTTTGTGGTTCAGTTTACCCGGGGAATGAGGACTTTTCTGCCGACAGGAAGGGTCAAAGAGATCCTTGCACCGGGGCTCATGATCAATCGGCAAAGGTTCGATCAGGCGCTTGCGCAAAAGGCCGCATGCGCAGGGTCGAACGTATTGACAGGCACGAGGGTGATCGGCAGGAAAGAAGGGACTGTTTTCCTCAAGGGGACGGACAAGCGTGTTCGAAGGGTAAAACCAAAAGTTATTATCGGTGCGGACGGCCCTTTTTCCCTGGTGGGAAAATGGATGGGCCGCAGAAACCGCCACCTCATCCCGGCCATTCAGGTGAGTGCGACACTTGCCCGGTCCATGGAATGGACACACGTCTATTTTGATTCCCACATCTACGGAGGATATGGGTGGCTTTTTCCAAAAGGAAAAGAAGCAAATGTCGGGCTTGGCATAAGTCGGGGAAGCATCTGGTCGCAACCGTTGAAGACAACCCTGGCACGATTTGTTCACCGGCTGGAGAAAGATGGCCTGATCAGGGAGACCTCCTGGAGGATGACGGCGGGTTGGGTCCCGGCTGAACCGGTCAGGGACGTCTCAAGGGGCGCGATGCTCCTTGCGGGGGACGCCGCGGGGCAGACGCACCCTCTCACCGGGGCCGGCATTGCGCATGCGGTCCTGTGCGGCAGGATGGCAGGGAAATGGGCTGCCAGGGCGGTCCAGGCGAATGATATTGCGCTTCTCAAGGAATATGACAGGGAGTGGCAGGATGACCTTGGTGAACAGCTGCAAAGGGCCTTTCGCAAGAGGGAAAACCTGGAAAAGGAATGGGATCGACTCGAGGAAATCCTTCCTTCCTGCTGGGTAGGTTTCAGGGAATATTATGCGGAACCTTGAGAAAAAACTGCAACAGGCAAGGGAGCTTTCCTGGGAGCGGTTCGGAAAGAAGATTACCTTCTATGTGCCGGGGATGTTTTCCTACAATGGGATCAAGGGAAAGTATCCCGCGCTCAGCATCACGGGTGAACAATGCGCGCTTCACTGTGACCACTGCGCCGGCAAACTGCTTGAAACCATGATTTCCATGTCGGATCCCGGGCAACTGGTGGAGACGTGCCGACGGCTGAAAAAAAAAGGCACGCTCGGTGTTCTCCTGAGCGGAGGATGCGACCGGGAGGGCAGACTGCCGTGGGATGATTTTCTCCCCGCTATTTCCAAAATCAAGAAAGAAACAGGACTCTATGTTTCCGTTCACTGCGGCCTTCTGGATGATGCAACCGCTTTTCAATTGAAAAAGGCGGGTGTTGATCAGGCCTTGCTCGACGTCATTGGTGATGACCGGACGTACCGGGAGGTGTACCATGTTGATTTTGGAGTATCGCGCATTGCGGCGACCCTCGAAGCCCTTCACCGGGCCGGTATGGCCATGATCCCCCATGTGGTCTGCGGTCTTTATTACGGGAAGATAGAAGGAGAGATGCGGGCCCTGGACATGATTGCCCGGTTTCACCCGGAACAGGTGGTCATCGTCTCCCTCATGGGGATCCCGGGAACACCCATGGCGAAACTGCCCGGGCCTCGCCCGGCGGAGATCGCCGAAATTATCGCAGAGGCACGGCTCAGGATGGCTGACAGCCGCGTCAGCCTGGGGTGCGCGCGGGAGCGGGGAAACAGTCTCATAGACACCCTTGCTCTTGAGGCGGGGGTAAACCGGATGGTGATTCCTTCCGAAGAGGCCCTTGCCCTTGCAAGGGAGTATGGACTTGAGATCCGGTACCAGAGGACCTGTTGCTCGGTATCGGCGGATTTTTCAGGAGGGGAATGGTAAAAGAAAATAAAATGGATACATTGAACAATCAGGTGCTGGAAAGCCCGGAGTTTCTCAGGATGAGCCTTGCTGCCGCAATGACCCTCGGGTTCAGGCGGGGGCTTTTCTACCGCAACGCGAAGCTTTATTGCATCAACCTGCTCCTGACCTACCGGGCCGGGTGCGCGGCCAGGTGTGCCTACTGCGGGCTCTCGAACCGGCGGCCTGGGAAATATGACCGTAAGAGCTTCATACGGGTCACGTGGCCCACCCTTCCGCTGGAGGAAATCATCGGTCGTATCGCACAACGGCAAGACAGGGTGAAAAGGATCTGCATTTCCATGATTACCCACAA
>QMLQ01000210.1 GCA_003646815.1 Deltaproteobacteria bacterium
ACGAGCGATCCCCTTGAAACACGATATAATCGAAGAATGGCCCTCAGAAAGATAGCGCGAACCTTCGCAAAAAAAGCTTATGCGCAGACCATGGAAAGGTTTTAATGGCGCGGGATATTCAGCCTGAAGCCGTTTTGCGGCAACTGAGAAAGGGAACGCTCAACCCGGTCTATCTCTTTTATGGCGAAAGTCAATTCAGGCTTGAAAGACTCCTCAATGAAATCAGGGACACTTTCGTGCCAGAGGCCGCCCGGGACCTGAATGTGCAATTGTTTTACGGTGGTGAAACCGATAGCTCAGTTATAGTGGATGCGGCCAGATCTCTCCCGTTCATGTCTCCGAACCGGCTCATCATTGTCCGGAGAACCGAAAACTTCTCTCCGGCGGCCCTGGAAGGATTTCTTCCCTATCTTGAAAACCCGGTACCAACTACCTGCCTGATTTTTATTTCAGGAAAAACTAATTTCAAGACCAGGTTCTATAAACGGATGAGGGCCGAAGGGTGGAGCGTTGTTTTCAGAAAACTTCGTGATCGGGAGATCATTCCCTGGCTGAAGAAGACAGCAAAGGAGCTGGGCATTGATCTGGACGGAGAGGCGTGCGCCTTTCTTTTCCAGATGGTCGGGAATCGTCTGCAGGATCTGTATTCAGAACTTGAAAAGCTTTCCTTGCGTTACGGGCAAGGCCACATCGGGAGGAATGAGATAAGAGATCTTGCCATTTTCAGCCGGGCGTACACCGTGTTTGAACTGATGGACGAGATTTCTTTCAGACGGGCCGAACCATCCCTGCGGGTCTTGAATCGCTTCATGGAAGAGGAAGACAGGAGCGGAGCATTGAAGGTCTTGGGGATGTTGAACAGGCAGATTCGATTGCTGTCTCATACGAAAAGGGTATTGGCCGACGGAGGGCGCATAAAGGACCTCCCGGAAAAGGTGGGGATCCCGGGTTTTCTGGGAAACAGGATTGCAGAACAGTCAAGAAAGTGGGAAGTTGATGACATTGAGGAAGCCATGCATCTTCTCTATCGCTCGGACGGGCTTCTCAAGCGAGGCTCATCCGAGCGCAGGGTCCTTGAACATATAGTGATATCGTTGTGTTCTTAGAGCGTTGTCAGGATGCGTTAATCTGGTTTACCCGGCGCGCGAGGCGGGAGATCTTTCGGGCGGCAGTATTGCGGTGAATGACGCCCTTGGATGCTGTTTTCTGGATCGTTGAAACGGCCTTGACAAAGGCGGCCTGAGCTTCCTCTGGAGCGTTGGCCTCAGCAGCTCTCTGTACTTCCTTAACGATATTTTTCACCCTTGTTTTGTAGCCCTTGTTTCTGAGCCTTCGGATCTCGCTTTGCCGGGCCCTCTTGAGCGCAGATTTATGGTTTGCCAATTTGAAACCTCCATAAAATTTTGAAATATTGATATTATTGTAATGTAGATTGTTCTGTCAAGGATTTTCGTGTCGATTTCTAAGAATATCAGGTCTGAAGGGGAGAAGGTAAGCCGGGCAGCGGGAGTGGTAAGTCTGTTTACCCTGCTCAGCCGTGTCCTGGGACTCATACGTGACATGGTCATTGCCGCCCTTTTCGGCTCCGGACTGACCGCGGATGCCTTCTTTGTGGCCTTTCGTATCCCAAACCTTTTGCGGAGGCTTTTTGCAGAGGGATCCCTCACCATAGCATTTATTCCGGTATTCACCGAGTACCTGACGCGAAAAGGGAAGAAGGATGCCTTTGAAATGGCCCGGGTGATATTGACTTTTCTCTCCCTGGCCCTTGCCGTCATTACGGTTCTCGGAGTCGTCTTTGCGCCGTGGATTGTGCGAATCCAGGCGTTTGGTTTTGGTGGTAGCGGCATGAAATATGATCTCACCGTTCTGCTCACACGCATCACCTTTCCGTATATCTTTTTTATCAGCCTTGTGGCCTTTTTTATGGGCATCCTCAATTCCCTCCGGCACTTCGCCGCCCCTGCCGCCGCACCGATTCTCCTGAACGTGGGGATCATCGGAGGGGCTTTTCTTATTTCTCCCTCCCTGTCTGAACCCATCGTCGGGGTAGCCATGGGTGTCTTTATCGGGGGAGTTATGCAGGTGGCCCTCCAAATCCCCTGGATCATGAAATCGGGACTGCGTCTGATGCCCCTGTGGATACCCTCTCACCCCGCGGTGAGGCGAATCGGCAGACTCATGCTTCCTGCTGTTTTCGGCTCCGCGGTTTACCAGTTCAACCAGTTCATGGGGACCCTGCTGGCCTCTTTTCTCCCCGAGGGGAGCATTTCCTGGCTCTACTACGCTGACAGGGTGGTTCAGTTTCCTCTCGGCGTGTTTGCTATCGCCATCAGTACGGCAGTTCTCCCGTCCCTCTCGGCCCACGCAGCCGAAGAAGACCTTGATGAATTCAATCGGACCCTTTCCCATGCACTGCGGCTAGTGTTTTTCATTACCATCCCGGCAACCCTGGGGCTTATGGTTCTCGGCAAGCCGATCATTTCGATTCTTTTCGAGCGGGGGGCCTTCAGCGCACATGCAACCAGCATGACCTGTGAAGCGCTTTTTTACTATACCGCGGGCCTTTGGGCATTTTCAGGGATTAGGATTCTTGTCTCTGCTTTTTATGCCCTCCAGGACACAAAAACACCGGTCAAGGTGGCGGTGGCGGCCTTGGCGGTGAATATTGGATTGTCCCTCCTGTTGATGGGCCCCCTGCAGCATGGGGGGCTTGCTCTTGCCCTTTCCCTGGCATCCGGTGTACAATTTATTCTCCTCGCTTTGTTTCTTTATCGGCGTGTCAAGGTCTTGGTCTTCAGGCCGGTACTCGCATCTGTTTTCAAAAGCGGGCTTGCCTCCGCGGTTATGGCCCTCGGAGTTATTACTGCAAAAAAGGGGTGGTTCGTTTTCAGCCTGGAATCAGGAATCCTGCACAACAGCATGTCGCTGACGGCCCTGGTTATTTTGGGAGGCGGTATTTATATCCTCTGCTCCTGGGTCCTGCGCGCACAGGAGTTGCGATCACTCATGGAGATGTTTCACTCTCCCGGTAGGAAAAAACATGATGAGCCGTGAAAAAACGGTAAATTTCTTTTTTGAACCCAAGGGAATCGCCCTTATCGGCGCTTCAAAAAATCCTCTGAAAGGGGGGCAATCCATCCTGAAGAACCTGATGGCCGGGTTTAAAGGAAAGATTTACCCGGTGAACCCGGGGCACGATGAAGTCAATGGATTGAAAAGCTATCCCTCGATCCTCGATGTGCCCGACCCGGTAGATTTTGCCATCATATTCATTCCGGCCGAAGCGACCGTGAAGGCCGCAAAAGAGTGCGCGGAAAGGGGCATACCTGGTGTCATGGTGCAGTCTGCCGGGTTTGCAGAGGTAGGCGGCAGGGGTGAAGTCCTGCAGGAAGAGCTCCGTGCAATCGGAAGAAAAAATGGAATGCGTATATGGGGGCCCAATTGCATGGGACTGGTTGATCCGGTAAAAAACCATGTTTTTTCCTTTGTCTCTCCTGCCATATGGGATGAGGAACTCGTCCCGGGCAGGGTTTCGTTTATTGTGCAGAGTGGCATGCTTTCCGCGGGGTTCCTGATGGATATCATGAGTCATGGAACCATGGGTATCAGCAAGGCCTGTTCCATCGGCAATAAGGTTGATGTGGACGAATGCGATCTTCTGGAGTATCTCATTGATGACCCGGACACCGGTACAGTGGGGCTCTATTTGGAATCAATGAAGAATGGGAAGCGATTCCTCGACCTTTGCCAACGGTCGAGAAAGCCCATCGTAGTGCTGAAGGGCGGCAAGAGTGAAAAGGGGGCGCGGGCCGCGCTGAGCCATACGGGCAGCATAGCCGGCGACAGGGCAATCATCAGTGGTGCCCTTGCTCAGGCCGGTGTTGTGGAGGCCGGTGATTTTATGGAGTTGATGGACTTGTGCCGGACCCTCGCTCAATACCCGGAAACCTCCTCCTCATGCGGCGGGCGGATCGCAGTACTGACCTACAGTGGCGCGGCCGGTATTGTTTCCTCAGATTTCCTGGATCAGCATGGTCTCGTGATTGCCGATCTCTCAAGCAAAACAAAACGAGCGCTCAAAAACATTTTTCCTGAATGGATGCCCGTGTCCAACCCGGTGGATCTGTGGCCTGCCATAGAGCGAAATGGTCCCATACCGGTGTGGCAAAAGGCGTTCGAAGCGGTTTGTGCCGACCCGGGAGTTGATGCGGTTTTTTTTCATGTTTTTGTGGGGGGTCTGTCGAAAATCCCGGATATTTCCCGAATGGCAGCCATTGCGGAAGATTCGGGAAAACCCGTTTTTGCGTGGCTTCTGGGCAAAAGGAATGAGGCGCACTGCTTCGGGGTTCAGTGCCGCAACCTGGGAATCCCCGTTTTCCGGGAAATAGGACGTGCTGTAGAGTGCATGGCGGCGGTTTTTCGATAGACTCTCTTCTTTGATTTGAACCGATGACCTGAAGGCCCAGGTTGAGCGGAATGGGATACTTTCCCTTGACTTGGATCAGAAAATCAAAGAGACTTTGCTGCATCGCTAAAGATGCGCTTCAACTCAAAGAACAGGGGGACAGGGACAATGGCCGAACTCGAGGAACTGGACAAGGTTTTTCATAGTATCATGAAGCGGATGGTGGAGACAGGGCAGGCTCCCCATTACACGGAAATCGCGAAAGAACTGGGCATGTCTATGGAAGAAGGGAGACAGGCGCTTCACAGGCTGTTTTCCGCGAGGATCCACGGATGGCTCTATCCCAACACCGATTTCATAACCTCTTTTGCACCATTCAACAACCTTCCCACCCAGTTTCGCGTCACCGTTGACGGGGAGCAAAAATGGTTTGCACAGTGAGCATTTGAATCGCTGGCGGTCAGCTGGCTTTTCCCGGGTAAGTTGGTCCAAATAGATACCCCGTGCCTTGATTGTGGAGAACCCATACACGTTGAGATGCGGGATGGAGAACTGCTCCGCTGCAATCCTGCAAGCGTGATCGGGTATGTGGCGGTCCCTCTCGCAAAGTGGGGCCAGGATGTGGCCTACGCCTGAAGCACCATGACATTCTTCCGGTCGGAAGAGCACCTTGAAAGGTGGGCTCAGTACGATCCCAAAACAGAAGAGGGAATCATACCCATTGGTGATTTGGCCAAACTGTTTTCGTGTAATTTGTTCCGCAGGCGCATGGATAAGGATTATATGTCCCATTTTCGTGAATATGGCCCTGAATTCATGGACGTCCTGCAAAAGATAGGAAAGACAGGCCCTTTCTGGGCAATCCCGCGGAAAAAAGCATAGCGCGTGGCATAGGGATGGAATAATGACCGGTGATGAGTGGGGGCGCGATCCGGGGGTGCAGCGGATGCGCCGCATTTTTGGCAAGATAGAAAAGGCCCAGGGGAATTTCTTCAGAGTTTCAGGCCTTTCATCGTTTACTAGGTGAACATGGAGAACTGATGGTGGAGCTGCCTGATGAGCACGCTGCCAAACTCCTGAGCGGGGATTTAAAAAAGCGTTTTGGAGATCAGATTTTGCTCACGCCATAGGTGTTGAAGGGAT
>QMLQ01000211.1 GCA_003646815.1 Deltaproteobacteria bacterium
CCCTCAGTCCTCAAATTCCGGGCTTTCACCAGTGACAAACTCCTCATCACCCAGATCTACCGGTTTTACCCGGACCAATATCGGATTGACCTCAAGGTGCAGGTGGAGAACCATTCCCAGACAGCCATTGAAAGATCATTTCAAACCACCATCAATGCGCTTCCGCCCCAAGGCAAGAAAAGCTATTACTCCTACATCGGCCTGATGGCCCTTTCGGACGGCAAGCTCAAGAAACTCAAGATCAAAAAGAAATCAAAAGAAAAACTGGTAACCGGAAACATAGGATGGTTTGCCTATGAAAACGGTTACTTCATGTCGGCCGTCGTGCCTGAAACGCCCGCCAATACAAGCTTCGTCGGGCACATGCTCTCTTCAGGAGTTCTGAACGGACAGTTTCATACACCCCCGGTCAAGGTATCACCCTCTGAAAAAGTCTCATCTTCCTATTTCCTTTACATGGGCCCCCATGAACTGGAAATTCTGAAACGATTTGGAAAGGATCTTGACAAGGCGGTCAATTTCGGTTGGACGGACATCATAGCGAGACCCCTGCTTTACCTCCTGCGTTTTTGCCACAGATACGTGCACAATTACGGCATCGCAATCATTCTGCTCACGATCATCATAAAGATTATTTTCTGGCCCTTGACGCATAAGAGTTACAAGTCGATGAAGGAGATGCAGAAACTTCAGCCAAGGCTTGCCAAGCTCCGAGAAAAATATAAGGGAAATAAGGAGCAGATGAACAAGGAAATGATGGCCCTTTACAAGACCTACAAGGTGAATCCCATGGGAGGATGCTTGCCCATGGTCATCCAGATACCGGTCTTTTTTGCCCTTTATCGGATCCTTGGGGATTCCATAGAGTTGCGTCATGCCCCTTTCATGCTCTGGATCAATGATCTTTCCGCTCCCGATCGCCTCTTTCATTTCGCATTCAAGATCCCCTTTATGTCTCCCCCATACGGAATCCCGGTCCTCACCCTGCTGATGGGGGCCTCCATGTTCATCCAGCAGAAAATGACCCCTACACCGGGAGACCCTTCACAAGCAAAACTGATGATGTTTCTGCCCATCGTTTTCACAGTCATGTTCATTAATTTCCCGTCAGGCCTCGTACTCTACTGGCTGGTCAACAACATTCTTTCCATTGGCCAACAGTATCGGATCCACCGGGGATCCGCATAAAATTCGGAGGAAAACCATGGATACTTATGAATTTGAAGGAAAAACAACAGAAGAAGCTATTGCAGCAGCGTGTCGAAAACTGCACCTTTCCCAGGACGAGATGACCATTGAAGTCATTGAGCCAGGCTCGGCCGGCATTTTCGGCCTTGTTGGGGGCCGGAAGGCAAAGATAAGGGTCATTCCTCCAAAGGAGGAAACTGCCGAAGAAATGATCGCAGACGAGAAACTCATATCCGAACCACCCGAAAAACGGAACCATTCAAGCGCGCCGGACGAACCCGATGAAGGTGACGTCCTCGTTGCAAAAGAATCCCTTGAAAAAATACTCTCCCTGATTCCCATAGATACCACTGTTCGGGCGGAGAAAAGCAACGGAAGGATTGCCCTGAGCATTGAAGGTGATACTTCGGGACTCCTGATAGGGCGAAGAGGGCGGACCCTGGACGCGTTGCAGTATATCGTGAACAAGATAGTCAACAAGGCCCTTGACAAACGGGTACAGGTACAGGTTGACTCTGAAAATTACCGTGAAAGACGGCGTGAAACACTGGCCCAGATGGCCTTGAAGATGGGTGACAAGGCCAAGAAAACACGCAAACCGGTTGCCACCAACCTGCTCAATCCCCATGATCGCCGGATCGTGCACCTCACGTTGAAAGACGATAGGAAACTGGACACGAGGAGCAGAGGTGACGGGATCCTGAAAAAGGTGGTTATCATCCCCAAGAGATAAGGATATGGGGCAAGAAGGACCCGCTTTGGCATTAAATTCATCACCTGATGATACCATCGCTGCCATTGCGACACCCCCGGGCCAGGCGGGGATAGGCATTGTTCGCATCAGCGGCCCGAAGGCTCTCGCCATTGTGAAAGAGATATTCAGGTCCAAATATCCCCGGGATTCCTTTGAAACCCACCGACTCTATCTCGGGCATCTCGTGGATCCCGTTTCGGGGACCGCCATAGATGAAGTTCTGCTTTCCTTCATGAAAGCTCCCCACACTTACACCAGGGAAGATATTGTAGAAATCAACTCCCACAGTGGCTATCTGCTCCTCTCCAGGATTCTCAAGCTGGTCATGGACCAGGGCGCCCGCCTGGCCAGGCCGGGCGAGTTCACCTTCAGGGCCTTCATAAACGGAAGAATAGACCTGACCCAGGCCGAGGCTGTCGTGGATATTGTCAACTCCCAATCAGAGAAAGGCCTCCAACTGGTAGCGGAACAAATCAAGGGAACTCTCAGGAGGCGGATTGAGCTCGTGAAGGACGCGGCCGTTGAAATTCTCGCCCATGCGGAGGTGGCCATTGACTTCCCGGAAGAGGACCATGAGATACTTTCCAGGGAGGAGGGCATGAATCGCATCAAGGAAAAACTCCTTGAGCCGCTCCGTGTGCTGATTGCCGATCATAAGAGCAGAAACATCTGGGTAGACGGGATCAATACGGTTATTGTCGGGCGCGTCAACGTGGGCAAATCCAGCCTCCTCAATCGTCTCTTGAATGAGACACGAGCTATCGTTACACCAGTCCCCGGGACCACAAGAGATATCATCGAGTCCCCTTTGAGTATTGAGGGCATCCCCCTCCGATTGGTGGACACGGCAGGTCTCCGACAGGGCACGGATCAGGTTGAACGAATCGGCATTCACCTGACGCGACAGAAAATGCAGTCTGCAGACCTTATCCTCCTCGTGTTTGATCAAAGCGAACACCTCCAGCAGGAAGACAAGAAAATTCTTGACCAGTGCCGGAGCAGAAATGTCATCATTGTTCTCAACAAAATAGACCTTCCCGGGGGTCTTCTTCCGAAGGAAAGGGAACTCCTGGCCTCTGAATTTCCTACCGTTGCTGTCTCAGCCCTCACGGGACAGGGTATGGATCGCCTCAAGCAGGCAATCGTCAACTTTGTTCTCAAGGATGGACCCGATCTCGGTGACTCCAATGTGGCGCCGAACCTGCGGCACAGGAAGGCCCTGGAAGAAGCACTTGCCTGTTTTACGAGGGCGGCGGGTGGACTCAAGAAGTCCCTACCCATGGAAATCGTCGCCCTTGAACTGCGAAGCGGTATTGATGCACTCGGAGAAATCATCGGCGAAACCACGCCGGAACATGTCCTTGAGAGCATTTTCAGCCAGTTCTGTATGGGAAAATGATATGCAAATTAGTTGCGCTGAACACAGAAAATCCATGGAACTCTTGGGCCTGAAGGTGCGCCTGAAACAAGGGATCTCCGACCCGGAGGAACGGAGGAGCGTGGAGGAAAGGGTTCAGGAGCTGGAAAGGGAGCTCAAAATGGACTGATCCGTTTTCAAAACGTCCCTTTTTCCCCAATCTCCGCGGTCAGGGTCTATTCTTAATCCTCGAAGTACCCGAATGCATTAAGATTCTCGCCTTCCTTGACCTTGAACAACATTGATCGTTTTGAAAGCGGGTCAGGATAATCAAAAAATTTTTTGACTGTCCAGGAGCAGCGTCACCGGGCCGTCATTGATCAAATGGACCTCCATCATTTCCTGGAAAATTCCCGTGGCCACGGAAAGATCTTTTCCGCGAAGCAGGGAAACAAAATGTTCATAAAGCGCTTTTGCCGGGACAGGTTGCGCCGCCCGGATAAAGGAAGGCCTCCTTCCCTTTCGACAGTCCCCCCAAAGGGTAAATTGGGAAACAGCAAGAACCGCTCCTCCAGTTTCCAGAACTGACCTGTTCATAAGGCCTTTGTCATCGGAAAAAATCCTCAGGTTTGCCACTTTATCGGCCAGAAACTGGCAGTCTTTCTCATCGTCTTCTTTTCCAACGCCCAGAAAAACGAGGAGGCCCGGCCCGATAGCCCCCACCGTTCTCCCCTTGACTTCAACCCTCGCCTCTTTTACCCTCTGTATAACGGCCCGCATTTCAATACTCCATAACCCGGATAAACCGGGAATAATCAAATGTCAAAACCCAGATGAAAGGAATGCAAAAAACCCAAACACTGGTCCTCATCAACCCCTGGATTTATGACTTCGCAGCCTATGACCTCTGGTCAAAGCCCCTGGGGCTTCTTTCTCTTGCCGGGTATCTGCGGGAATGCGGTTTTGCCATCAAACTCATTGACTGCATGGATATCCATCACCCGGCGCTGGGAGATAATCCGAATTGTAAGCCTCCTGTCAGGCGCAAATTCGGAACGGGCAAGTTCTTCCGGGAAAAGCTCCCCACTCCCCAGCCGTTAAGAAACACCGATCGCTCGTACAGCCGCTACGGCATGCCTCTCTCCCTCTTCAGGAAGATCCTCAGCACCATTTCCGAGCCTGCCTGTTTTCTCGTCACTTCGTTGATGACCTACTGGTATCCGGGCGTTTTTGAGGTCATTCGAATCCTGCGGGAGACTCACCCCCGGGTCCCCATCCTGCTGGGAGGCATCTATGCGAGACTTTGCACACAACATGCTCAGGAATACTCGGGGGCAACGACCGTTATCAACGAGGCCAACCTTGCTTCCATCACCGCCATCCTTGCACAACAGGATCTTCCGTCCCCTTACAAACCTTCAGGCTTCCACCCTTACCCGGTCTTTGATCTTTACAACTCCATCGACTATATCTGCCTTATGACATCATCAGGATGCCCCTATCGCTGCCGGTATTGCGCCAGCCATTTCCTGAGCCCTGCTGTGACCAGGCGGGATCCTGACCAGGTCTTCGAAGAGCTCCTCTACTGGCACAGGACACTTGGGATAAGGGATTTCGCATTCTATGATGATGCCCTGCTTGTATCTTCCAAGACCCACATCAGGCTCATCCTGGAAAAGGTCCTGAAAGAAAACCTCCCCGTCAGATTTCACACTCCCAATGCCCTCCATGTCCGGGAGATTACCGGCGATATAGCACGGCTTCTCAAGCGGGCCGGCTTTCGGACCATTCGTCTCGGGTATGAAACATCGGACACAAGCCTTCACCAGCGGCTTGACAACAAGGTATCCCCGGGGGATTTTGAGCAGGCGGTGGAAAACCTTCGAACGGCCGGATTCAGCCGGCAGGACATAGGCGCATACATTCTGGCGGGCCTCCCCGGGCAGACCGTGGGATCAGTTGCACAGACCATAGAAAATGTGGCGCGGATCGGAGCCACCCCGTACCTGGCCGAGTACTCCCCCATTCCCCATTCAGATCTTTGGGAAGCCGCCGTTTCTTCATCTGAGTATGATCTGGAAGCTGAACCCCTTTATCACAACAATACCCTGCTGCCCTGCTGGTCGCCGGAAAAAAGGGATGCCTTTGGGCAACTCAAAAAACGCGTCATTGAAATTCGCCGCACCCACGCCAAGCCCTGATCCCCGTCCCTGGTC
>QMLQ01000212.1 GCA_003646815.1 Deltaproteobacteria bacterium
AAAGCCCTGACCTTCTCATACTTTCCGATTCTTTACGATTTTAATCCCAAAAAATGGGCAGCCTTTCCTCCTGCGAGAACACCAGATGCCACGCATGGCATAATTCCACCACCTATCGTGCCGGCGCCAACCAGGAACAACCCTTCAATGCCCGCAGTAAAACTGCCAAATCGACCCGGACCAACCTGATCGGGGGTCTGTTCTGCTGCGTAGCAGCCGCCTTTCACGGCGTTTACCCAATACTCATTCGTAAGAGGAGTGGCATATTCAATGTAGTCCAGATGTTCCGTGAGACCAGGAATATACCTTTCCGCTGCCTTCACAAGGCGTTCTCCCATCCTCTGTTTGAGGCTCTCATATTCCTCGCCCCGTTTCATAGAAGAGGTGTTGGCCCATTTCTCGAAGCGACTGTAGCCGATGAAAGTGACGATTTCGACTGAGTGGCAATTTTGGGGAACATGTCCGCCATCGGGGTCTTTCACTGATGGACTCGTGATAAAATACCCTGGCACGCTTTCCAACTCTGTTGAACCAGTTTGTATATCGTATATCTTATTAAAATCAAAGTCCTCATAATGATGTATATTAGCATCAGTTATTCCGAGAGAGGGAAGATCGAGATCCGTGCCGATAAAGGCATAAAAAGCGCCCACAGAGGGCCGTAAGTTTTTCGCCTTCGTGCGCACTTTTGACGGCAACAGCTCGGGGTTAACCAATTTTCCCAAAGTGACAACTGGATCCACATTGCTTATCACAACCCGTGCTGTATGTTGCTCTCCGCCTTCCGTCTCAACCTGGAACTCATTTCCCCTTTTGTCGATCTTCACAACCCGTGAACGGCTTTTTAATTCGGCACCGTTGCTTTTCAGGGCGTTGAGGAAGGCATCCCGAAATGCTCCACTTCCCCCTTTGGGATAGTATGCCCCTTCGATGTAATGGTTCAATACGAGGAGAGGAATGAGGACCGATGCCTTTGCGGGCGGCAAGCCATAGGTGCCCCAGTGACCATTCAACACAGCCTGCAAACGTCTGTCAGACGTCACTTCGTCAAGGAGCTTTTGATAGGGAATTCGAGAATACTTTATCATTACTGGATGCTTCAAAAGAAAGCCAAGCATGCTCAACAGACCACCCTCCATGGACGTTGAAGCATCCATTGCTCTCAGAATTCTATCAAAGACATCGAAAAACTTGTTTATGCCGCGCTCTTCTTTTGGAAAACCTCTGATGAGCTTCTCTCGAAAACGTTCTTTGCCTTTGCAAAGAAGAAACTCGTAGTCGGGAACAACATAACGATCAAATCCGTCCGGATCGAGTTCAACAAAATCCGCTTTATCAGCTATTCCCAGACCATCCAGTAGGCTCCAAAATTGCTCTCCTTTTCCCAGTTCACCGAGGTAGTGTAATCCCGTATCAAATGTATAGGATTTTCTGCGAAAGGGATTCAGGTATCCGCCAAAAGAGGGCATGGCCTCAAGAAGCAACACGGACGATCCACTCCGGGCAAGGGTGAGGGCTGCTGAGAGTCCACCTGCTCCACTACCTATGACAATCGCCTGATAGTCAGCCATGTTTTTCTCCTTTCCTCACGTGATTGGGTTTAGAGCCATATGGTCTTCTCTCCCCCCATCTCACGACGGGTTTGGTTTTCCTAGAATGAAACCTTGAGGCTCTCGGCAGTTTAAGTCACTGGCGGGAGCGATGCAGGATATATTTGAGGTGTCTGCACATGAACTTAGCCCTGAAAAAGGTTTGTGGAATGAAGTGGTATGCCTGTTCTCAGTGCCAAAAAGGGTTACACTTCTTCCAATTCCATCAAGAAGAGATGGATTCGGAAGGTATTGGGTTTCAGTGGCGGCACAGATCGTGAGGGATCATTGGAAAGATTTAGCCTAAATTATCAACCAAGGGGCACATAAAAGTCAAGTCTTTTCGAAGTGTTTGTATCTTGTCCTTCGAAAAGAGGCTCAGGCGGGTACAGATCACTTGAGTGTGGCCTTTACTTCATTACGACTGCCGGATATCAATTAGCGCCTAAAAGAGTATATCAGGGACAATGCTGTAGAGCCAGAAAAGAGGGTTTCCCCAATATCATATTCTGCTGCAAGGATGGTTGTAAAAAAGGCAGGGAAATTGGTAGGAATAGATGTCAAGGCTCATGACCTGAGAAGGTTTGCGGCCACATACGCGTCCCGTGCCGGAACTCCTCTTGAAATCGTCAGTAAGATTATCCTGCGCCATAGCAATCTCGCAACGACACAAAGGTATTTGGGAGAGATTAGCGAGATAGAGGCCATGAGATGGATTGACAGGCTCCACAGCTAATCAGAAACGGGGTGAAGACATATTCGCTTCGCCCCGTTTCCATTGTGGTACCACGATAGAAAACGTTGCCAATACCCCTTCTATCGTGAATCTCTTATCCCTGAGCCCGTGGGCCAAATGGCACATTGAGGCTGAACTCAACCTTGAAATCAGTTGCTTTGACCATCGGCCTTACAGCACGGTTTTCTCGGATCAGATCTACAATCCCATAGCGCTCCATGGTCCATAAGGTTCGTAACGTTATCCTTTTTCACCTCCTATCTTCTGCAATTGATATTCATTCCCATAGACGTTCACGATAATAGGTGGCGAACCTATCGGATTTTCCAGTTTGAATTATTTTGCCATCCTATCTACTATGTAAGCCTACTTCAGATCGCATGAACCTCGGCCGCACGTTGGAGCGCCAGCCTCTAAAATTTTCACATTGAATTATCAAATGTTCGTCTCAAGGAGGAAACTTTATGAAGAGGTCTATTCTTATCTCGATGTTCCTGGGTATCGTTTTAGTGTTTGCGAACCCGAGTTATGCTTTTTCTGCAGAACGAGCAAGTTTGATAACCATTGATGTGGATCTTTCCAATCAACCTTTGAAGAAGATTGTCAAGCTTTGGATTCCATATCCAATTTCGAGCAAGCACCAGACAGTTTCAAATATCAGCATTAAAGGGAATTACCACAATATGGGAATTTATACTGATAGTTTTTACCAGACTCCCATCCTTTATGCAGAGTGGTCTAAAAGGGCAAAAAGCAGAAAACTAAGGTTTTCATTTGAAGTTACCCGCAAAGAAATACGCAGGGGCATGGTTCCGTCCAGAGAGCCCTGCTGGAACCCGGCCGACTACGGCAAATACCTGAGGCCCACATCCTTGGGGCCTATTGGTGGCCCTGTAAAGGAGCTTTCCGAAAAGATAACAAGAGGGAAAACAACGGTACTGGCAAGAGCACGGGCAATTTATGACTGGGTATGCGAAAACATGTTCCGGGACCCAAAAACAATCGGATGCGGTAAAGGTGATGTTTGTCTGCTTTTGCAAAAACCGGGAGGGAAATGCACCGACATTTCATCGGTCTTCATAGCCCTGGCCCGAGCCTCGGGTGTGCCTGCCCGGGAGGTATTCAGCGTCCGACTTGGAAAAAAGCCTCAACAGGATGTCACCACCTGGCAGCACTGTTGGGCGGAGTTTTTTCTTCCTGGGTATGGCTGGGTATCGGTAGATCCGGCAGATGTACGTAAGATGATGCTCGTCAAGAAGCTCGACCTGAAGGATGATAAAACCAAATATTACCGCGACTATTTTTGGGGAAACATTGACCCTTGCCGGGTTGTCATCGCCCATGGCCGCGACGTCGTTTTGAATCCTGCGCAGCAGGGTCCGCCGCTCAATACGTTCGGCTACCCTTATGCGGAAGTGGGAGGCCAACCGATAGATTTCTACGACCCCAGTACGTTTGTTTACCGTATTACGTATCGAGAACAATAAAGTTGATGCGTCCAACAGCGAGGTTTTCCGGTGAAAGCGTGGGATTCTCAACTGAAAGGGCGAAGTTGACAATCGGGCGGGAATTATTGATGTCAGGATGGCGCAACAATCATGATCCTCAGGCGGAGGCGTTAATCGCACAGATTAGAAAGAGCGCAAGAAATCTGTATCAAACCCGGCAGCTGTTATGCACCGAGGCGGTTGTAGTGACCTTGAACAAAGCCCTTAACGGCGGCCTGAGTGATGCTCAGGCCGTTGCTGTTTCGGCACCGTTCAGCATAGCGTTGGGAGAAAGTGGTTGTATATGCGGCGCTTTGAGTGGAGCTGTTTTGGCGTGCAGCCTGTTGGTAGGAAACGAGCAACTTTACCATCACCGCCAACGCATGCGCGAAAATGCCCGGCAACTTCATGATGCGTTTAAAGCCACCAATGGCGCAACCTGCTGTAGAGTGCTTTCTGGGAGCGGACATGGGGCCAGCCCTTGACATTTGATACATGGTGAAAATAGGAGTATAAGCCCTCCCCATCGGGAGGCTTTTCTTATGGCAAGACCCCTTAGGATCGAATACGAGGGAGCATTCTACCATGTGACCAGCAGGGGGAACGGGCGCACGCATGGAATTAATTAAGTTCGTTTCTCATAGACTGCCGCAAAGCGGCATAAACCAGCTTTTTACTAAGTCATCAGTTGTGGCAGACGATAATCTTGGATCTGCCGGTAGTTGTCTCCAGTTTCTCCACAAACGTGAAATGCTTCTCCAGGGTTTCTTTTTCATGCTTGAGGGTGTTCAAGGCCCTCCTGGCCCCCATGGAAAGGAGCCGAATATAGAGCAGGATCCTGATCACAGGATTTTCCGGCAGGTCATGTTCCATCATGAGGAATGATTTTCCGGGCTTGAGGACCCTCACTGTTTCCTGCAACATTTGCTCCTGCGTTTTGCCTTTCAGCTCGTAAAAGGCATGAGAACAGGTCACCGCGTCAAAGCTATTGTCTTTGAAAGGGAGATAGGCCACGTCTGATTCGAGTATCTGGATATTGGGGAATTTTCTGTTTTTCATGTTGCACACTTCCAGCATTCCCCATGAAAAATCGGCTCCCACAATGAGCCCGTTTTCTCCCACTTTCTCTCCGAGATACGGCAACAATGTCCCTGTGCCGGTACACAGATCCAGGACGAAATCCCCTGTTCCCACAGGAATTTTGGCGGAAAGAAATTTCCTCAGTCCACCTTGGGCATCACGGGAGTGAAGGGCTACGAAACGATCGTAGTATTTTGAAAATGCATCATAATATTTTCTTCTGAAATTCCTCATGCTCATTTCCTCCAGTCTTTTGATTATATTCTTCTGGAATCCCCATGACAAAGGATAATATCCGGAGGCCTACTGTGGAGAAAGTGGGGAAGAAATCTGCCGAGAGCATGTTTTTCCGCTGTGATTGGGATGATCGGGAAAAAAATTCCGCTATAGGTAATTTGCTGCCCTGATTGATAGGATGAGTACGCAATGAAAACAGTATGTTATGTCAAAGCAAGATGTTTGGCACGGTTTTGGCTTAAAACCTCCTTTATGCGTGACGATCAATGACGAATTGCCGATGCTTGTGGGTCTGGAACCGTTTTTGAAAGAAGGGGAATTAATGGATTGGGAACGTTTTGACGGTATTCCTGTTGAAGCAACAGAGGGAAGTAT
>QMLQ01000213.1 GCA_003646815.1 Deltaproteobacteria bacterium
GCCATCAAGCGATGCGGCAAAGATCTGACGAGGGAAAAACTCATCAAGAACTTGGAGTCAATGAAGAATTTTGATACAGGCGGCATAACGGGCAATATCACCTATTCACACGAGGATCATTGTCCCCTATCCGCAATGCGGATCGTAAGGGCCGATCCCAAGACCACAAGATACATAGCAGTTACGGATTGGGGCTATCCCACCATAACGACGAGATAGCACGGGTTGAAACCTCTCCCCGCCTCCAGCCTTGTTCCGGCGGGGGAGGTCTTTTCATTCAACCATTCCGATGATATTCCGTTGGCAATTACTTCTGTTTCCGTTGATAAGAAGTTCTTATTCAGTGTAATCATCTACAGATAGTACCAATGATGGCTACGTAGCATTTTCGATCTACCCCTCCCCTAATGGTTGCCACTGCAGAATTTCTTGATGAATGTAATCCCTTGAATGCATCCTATAGCAACCTACAACTGCCATTCCAATACTTCAAAATAGGTCGAATGAAGGATAGCCCAAAAATGGACTCGATTTTGAGCAGGGGGAAATCTCAAGACTTTTTGCATAACGCAGAAGCCGAATCAGCCCAAATTTCCTTGAACAATTCTTCTGCCATGCATAACATTAACAAATCAAATTGGTTTGGGCAACGTTTTAGCAATCTATTGAAAAGGAGGTTTATCATGAAAGTTTTGCAGGCAAAAGATCATTTTGTTGATTACCAGAAGATGAACGCCAAAAAAAAATACCATGAGGAATTATGAGTTTTTGCTTTCAAGGTTCTGTGGCCAGTTTGGTGACAGGGAATTGAATTCCCTCACGACCGACACGATCCTGTCATTCCTCAAGGATCTCACCGACGGAACCAAGCAATCAACCAAGAAACTCCGTTATTCTCTCTTGTCCGCCTTTTTTAATTTCATCCAAAACTCTATCGATCCTACCTTTCAAAATCCCTGTGACAGCCCGATCTTGAAAAAACTCTTCAGGCATGCAAAACCCAACCATTGGAAAATAGTAGAAAAGGATGTTGTAGACGAATTAATTTTCAGAACAGAAAACCCGCGGAATCGTCTCATCCTAGAATTAATGGCACGCTGCGGAATGAGGGTGGGTGAGGTCCTGAAAGTTACCCCGAATGATGTTGACGATAGAAAAGTAATCATCAGAGATCCGAAAAGCGGCAAAGAGGGGGAAGCGGTTTTCTTGCCTCAAAAGGTGGCTGAGCGCCTAAAAGAGTATATCAGGGATAACCATATAGAATCTGAAAAGAGGGTCTTTCCAATATCATATCCTGCTGCAAGGATGGTTGTGAAAAAGGCAGGAAAACTGGTGGGAATCGACCTCAAGCCACATGATCTGAGAAGGTTCGCGGCCACATATGCGTCCCGCGCCGGAACCCCTCTGGAGATCGTTAGTAAGATTATCTTGCGCCATAGCAATCTCGCAACGACACAAAGGTATTTGGGGGAAATTAGCGAGCTGGAAGCCATGAGATGGATTGACAGGCTCCACAGCTAATCAGAAACGGGGTGAAGATTTCATCGCTTCACCCCGTTTCCATTGTGGTGCCACGATGGAAACGTTACGAATACTTACTGCCATCGTGAATCTCTTATCCCTGTGCCTGTGGGCCAAATGGCACATTGAGACCAAACTCAACCTTGAAATCAGTTGCCTTGACCATCGGCCTTACAGCACGGTTTTCTCTGATCAGATCTACAATCCCATAGCGCTCCATGGTTCGCAAGGTTCGTGACAGGTTACTCCGCTTTCTTCCCGTTACAATTTCCAGTTCTTTCAATGAAGCAGGCTCTCGCTCATTTATGACTCTCAATAATTCTTGATTTTCATTACTTAAGACCTGCGCCATGGACTTCAGCGATTCAAACCATACTTTCGGTTCTCCTTTTCTGGGCGTGTACTGGCCTCGTACGATAGCAAGTGTCCGTCTTTTGTAATCCTCTCTGGACATAATTCCAATTTTCAGCACTTTTCTCGGCATATCAATACCTCATTCTCTCTTCATGATTTTTTCTACCTCAGACCAAAAATCTTCCAGCAGTTTTTCGGGAAATTCAAATTCGTAAGGGCTGACCCTCCCCAGTTTGTGCTTGTGATCCAATGTGATTTTGCGATCTCCATATTTTCGTCGTTTAGCCTTCACAATATGAGCGTTATCAAATCCCAAAATACGGATATTGTTGCGGTCATGAAAGGTTAGTGAATAACGAATACCATGAGGAATTTGAGGGCTGGGAGGCACACGGGTTATCTCGAACTTCGTCCAATAGCCGTCTTCCATAAGAAAAACCTCGCCATCCAGATTCAACAGGCTCTCTAACGAATCATCCCTTTTTGAATATTTCTTCCCTGTCATTTGGACATGAATGTTATCATCTGATGATAACTTAGTCAAGTTTTCAAAATCCTCCACTGTTCCAAAAAGAATCAGATAGACAAAGGCATTGCAAGTTGCATCTTATTCTGTGAAAACGAGAAAAGAGAAATGAGGGATAAATTGAACAGCTGAATAACCACGGCCAAGGAATACTTCACATCCCCTTCATCGAAGAAGGCATGGGATATTTTGCCAACCACAAGATATGAGGGCCAGCGGATGTCCGGCAACCCCGGCAGCCAGTATAGAATAGTTTGCAAAGTCTATGCTTCTTGGATGACAAGATAGGGTTTCGAATATCATTGGTATTAGCAAGTTATTCCCCATGTAATATCAAGCTGTTGAATAATTTATTCGTTTCCGTTTCGGCAGCGCTTCGGGCAACGTCCACGATGCCAAATATTGAGGTTTCAGTTTGGTATCAAAGATTTCATGTGATCGACTGGATATTTCGCTTAATATTCGCTATAAGGCGCTGGCCGTTTTCGGTCTCTGATCTCCGATGCTGCTTTCTTCATCACACGACGTATCGTTTCGTGAGAAACGTTGTCAATGAAATCAAGCTCCACAACCTTATCAGCTAACAACCTCAGGGACCATCTTGAAAAGCCCTCGGGAGGGTCCTCGCGCATTATTGCAGCCAGTCGTGTTTCAAAATATTTATCCACCTTTCTGGTATATTTGCGTCTTTTCCTTTTCCCATTAAGTGCAACCTCAAGGCCTTCTTCTACAAACCGCTTTTTTACACGGTCGATCCTTCTCATGCTTATGCCCAGCACCCGGGAGATTTCTTTGTTCACTGAACGTTCCGTCTGAAACTCTCCTTCATCACATCCAAGCAAAATCAATGCATTGATAATTTTTTGTGATTTGTGTTTGCCCCGGGAAATCAGAGCACGAAGGACTTCCCGCTCATCCTCCCGAAGGGCGACTTTATATTTTCTCATATTGCACCCTCCCGATTTTATTATGGGGAAAAATACCACACTATCTACAACATTACAACATTGACATATACGACACTACAAGGTTGACAGAATAGGAAATGTGATTATTTTCACATATAGAGTTGCTATTGTAGTGGAGGCTTTAAATAGAATGGAAAAGAGTGAAAAAACGAAAGAACAGTTCTTAGAACAAATTTCCTTCCTGGAGAGAAATATATCCCGACTTGAAGAGACTCAAAAGACGTATAATTCGAAGATAAATGAGCTGGAGCATCGTCTTCTACGGTGCACACATGAATTGCAAACCACGAGTGATAACCTACAGGACCAAATCTCTGAACGAAAAAAGGCAGAGGGGAAGGCACGAAGGATTGAAGAGCGATTCCGCCTTCTGGTGGAAGTGGCAAAGGACTATGCTATACACATGCTTGACCCGCAGGGAAAAATTGTCACCTGGAACGCAGGGGCAAAGAATGTTATGGGCTATAGTAAAAAGGAGATCATCGGACGCCACTTTTCAATCCTTTATGAACAACAAGATGTTGATTCAAGCAAACCCGAAACAGATTTAGAGAAGGCTGCCATTGCGGGAAAACTTGAAGAAGAAGGCAGACGTGTGCGAAAGGACGGCACAGGCTTTTGGGCCGATGTATCAATCACTCCCCTGAGAGACAAGCAGGGAAAACTCCGGGGGTTTTCTCATGTAATGAGGGATATCACTTCAAAGAGAAAACTCGAAGATCAACTCCATCAGTCTCAGAAAATGGAGGCGATCGGTGTGCTTGCCGGAGGAGTGGCTCATGATTTCAACAACTTGCTTACCACCATCATGGGAAACGCCGATCTCGCCATGCTGGATTTGGAGACGAGTAGCCCCATTTACCAATATATGAAGGATATTCGGAAGGCTGCACAGGTTGCGGCTTCCCTGACGCGCCAGCTTCTGGCCTTCAGCCGAAAGGAATTGATCCAGCCCGAAGTCCTTGACCTCAATCAGGTCATACTGAATTTGGAAAAAATGCTGCATCGCCTCATTGGAGAGAATATCGAAGTGGTCACCGCGCTTGCACCCGATCTCTGGAAGGTGAAAGCTGACCCGGGGCAAATAGAGCAGATTATTATGAACCTGGCAGTCAACGCAAAGGACGCCATGCCAAAAGGAGGGCAGCTAACCATTGAGACAGCAAACGTGAAACTTGACGAGGGCTATTTCCGGGACTATGGGATCGAAGACAAGGCAGGATCTTACGTGATGATGGCTGTTACTGATAACGGTATCGGTATGGGCAAGGAAACTCAAGAGCGTATATTCGAACCCTTTTTCACGACCAAAGAGATGGGAAGGGGGACAGGTCTCGGGCTTTCCACCCTTTATGGCATTGTGAAACAAAATGAGGGCCATATCTGGGTTTACAGCGAGCCAGGAGAAGGGGCCACCTTCAAGATCTATCTCCCAAGAGTGAAGGAGGATACCGAAGCTGGGAAATCAAAGCGATCTCCTGCTCTTTTGCTTGAAGGCTCCGAAACCATCTTGGTGGTGGAAGATAATGAGATGCTTCGCGATTTGATAAAGGAAATGCTGGACGGATATGGCTACCGGGTGCTCGTAGCACAAGATGGCAAGGAGGCTGTAGATATCGCTACGAGCCACAACGGCCCCCTCCATCTGTTATTGACCGACGTAGTGATGCCGGGCATGAATGGCCGGGAAGTCGCAAAGAAATTGCAATCAATCATTGCAGAAATCAAGGTGCTTTATATGTCTGGATATACAAAAGATACCATCAATCACCATGGAATCCTGAATAGCGGCATGAACTTCATACAAAAACCCTTCTCGCTGCAAGCGCTCGGGCGCAAGGTCCGGGAGATATTGGATCGATAGTTCTGAAAAAAGATTGGGGGATTGACGGGAACAGAGTTGATCCCCCATCACCTTCAATCGTGTGATGCATAGAGGCAATTCAACTGAAGGCACGCTCTGAAGGCGGCCGTTTTTTGCCCCGAGCTCTTTCTCTCTATTCAAAAAAATGTTTCCCGAAACAAATAGGGCTAGAAACCCCCGCC
>QMLQ01000214.1 GCA_003646815.1 Deltaproteobacteria bacterium
ACAAAGGATGCCATTTCCGGGGAAGTACATCCCACTACGGTAGATGATCTTGCGCTGGCAGCCAGGGTGGCCGACGGGCTGGAAAATATTGACTGGGTTATGCCCATGGGGTCCTGTCAAGATGTACCTGCGCAGGCGGCGGATATTCACGAATTTTACGCCACGGTAACGAATACGGTGAAGCCGATGGTCCTGCTTACGTACAGCGCGCGGGGAGCTGAACTGGTTTATGAAATGGCCGCGGAGATTGCAGGAGGTCTTGATGAGCTCAAGCGAAAGCCGTTTCTTGTTTTGTATCCCGAGTCCATATCTCCTCTTGTGTTCCCGGCTGAAGTGGTGGATAGGATGTTTGTGGCGGCAGATCTTGCTTTACCGCAAATGACCGGACCCAGTATCCAACCTGGAGCCACCGGGCCTGTCACCATGGCTGGGGCCATAGCCCAGGGGATGGCGGAAAGTCTTATGGGTTTGGTGCTCGCCCAGTTGCGCAATCCCGGCTGCCCTGTGGGAGCGGGCTGCAATTTCGGAATTTTTGATATGCGCCTTGGACTGATGATGGTGAGTGCGCCTGAAATGAACATCGCCCTTGCCGCGCAGGCTGAGTTGGCGCAATATTTTGGCCTTCCCACCTGGGGGCTGGCCGGTGCAACAGAGTCAAAAGTGGTGGATGCCCAGGCAGGAGCCGAAAGTGCCTTCGGCATTTTGGCGCAAGGACTTGCCGGCTTGAACCTCATCCATGATGTGGGATACATGGACAGCGCCATGATTTGTTCTGTAGAACAACTGGTGCTTGGAAACGAAATCATTGGAATGACTAAGCGGTTCCTGCGGGGACTTGAGATCAACGCAGAAACCTTAGCCAGGGACGTCATTTCTAAGGTCGGTCCGGGCGGGAATTTTCTGCAGGAAAAACACACCTTCCAGAATTTTCGGAAGGAACTCTGGCGACCCAATATTTTTACCCGGCAGAACTATAATGCGTGGCATGCGGAGGGCGCCAAGGATACAGCCGACAGGATATCCGAAGAAATTCGGAGGCTGGTGGAAACGCATCAAGCATCTTCCCTGCCTTCGGAAACTCTTGCTGCTTTGGATAGATTGAAGGCAAAAGGGGAAAAGGAACTGGCGAGCCGGTCGGACGTCTGAAAAGGACGAAAAGAGAATTATTCCTCATCCCACGAGATCGGAGAGGGCGTCCACGATGGTTGGGAACCGGAAACGGAAACCTGCATCGAGGAGTTTTTTGGGGATGACCTTTTGGCCTTTGAGAAGGATCGTGCCGAATTCTCCCTTGACCATTTTCAATATAAATCCGGGAACAACCGGCAGGAAGGCTGGCTTTCCGAGGGCGGTCCCGAGAGCCCTTGTAAGTTCGCGGTTTGTGACCGGGTCAGGGGCCGTAAAATTGATGGGTCCCGAAAGGGATTCCTTGTCCAGCAGGAAGAGAAAGATACTTACCAGGTCCTGTTCGTGAATCCATGAGAACCACTGCTTCCCGCTCCCCAGGACGCTTCCCAGCCCCCTGCGGAAAAGAGGCACCATCTGGGCCAGTGCACCGCCGTTTTTTCCCAGGACGATCCCGAAACGGCAGAGGAGAACCCGCGTACCGAAATCCTCCGCCCGGAGGGCTTCCCTTTCCCAGTCCACAGCAAGAGTGGCGAGATAGTCATTGCCCGGAGGACTTCCCTCATCCAGAATCTCGTCTTCATGGAAGCCGTAGTATCCGACCGCTGAGGTGGAGAGCAGGACCTTTCCCCCACCATTTCGAACAGCAAGGGCATTGACAAGGTTCCTGGTGGTCAGGATCCGGCTAGCCCGCATCAGGATCTTCGCCTTTTTGCTCCAGCGCCTGAAAATAGACGCTCCCGCCAGGTTGATGAAGACATCATATTTGGCTGCCTGTTTCTGCCAGGGGCCTTCTCTTGTTGGATCGCCCTGGATAAAGCTGACCCCCTCGCCAGGTTTGCGATCCTTTGAAATACTCCTGGTGAGAATTCCAATCTGGTGTCCTTTGGGCACAAGCTCCCGGCTCAACATTGTACCCACAAAACCGGTGCCGCCGGTCATGAAAACGCGCATCTTCATCCGCTCCTTTCCAGGAATGGATCTGTTTAAAAAAAAGCCCGGTATGCCCCGGCACAAACCTGCAGACCGGGGAGCGGAAGAAAGACTTTTCCCCTTCTTATTAAGCTGTTATGCTTTTACCAATATTGGCCCGCATTTCTCACGGGCAATCTACTGTGGCGGCGGATAGCCCCATGTCTACTGCGTTGCGCTTGAAAAATGACTTCGACGTACTGATAGTACGCCTTGATCCATTTTTCTTCGCGCGCCTTGTACCCATGGGACTCTCCACCACCTCGTTACGAAGGCCCGTGAGAAAAGCGGGCTAGAATCCCGGTAGCTTGAATTTTAACGTTACTTCCCCTGTTTCCTTGTCGATTTTTAGCATCTGTTGACTGTCATCACTTGTGGTCAGCTTTTTACCTGTGGCCACCTCCAGAAGACCGCCGATAAATTGCATCCCGGAGTTGAGTACGGCCTCCAGCTTTTCAGGGGGTTGCTCTGCAAGGATAGACCCGTGACCTGCGTCCTCCTGTCCTTCTTGCCCTGGTTCCCCGGCATCTCCTGTCTCCTCTTCCGCGACAAAATCCATGGCTTCTTCCTTTTCCTTCTCCCTGAGCACTTCAGGATTGAGATAATATGGGGTATCTTCAGGTATCTCTTCGGAAGGTGTGCTTTCGCGGGGTGTCAGCGCAGGTTCCTCGCCCATCATCTCACGGAGTCTGTTCAGCATCTGAGTGCGTTTTTCATGGGAGAACTCAACCTCGTCGGCGCCTCCTTCAAAGACCCCTTTGAACAGGTCGGTTTTTAGTTGAATACCTGCCAGGATCTTCTCTTCTATGCTGTTCTTGCTGATAAGGTTCACAACATTGATACATCGGCTCTTTTGTCCGATGCGGCTGACACGACCAACCCGCTGATTCAGCTTTGCAGGGTTCCAGGGGAGTTCAAAATTCACGACACAATCGGCGGCCTGCAGGTTGAGACCCGTGCCGCCTGCATCGGTAGAAAGGAATACTTTGCACTCTTCGTTGTGGGTGAATTCATCTATCAGGGCCTGCCTCTTTTTTACCGGTACCTTTCCTGATAGCTCGACAAAAGATATCTCGGCTTCTGAAAGATGGCGGGCGATGAGAAATGTCATAGTGGTCCATTCACTAAAGATGACCACCTTATGTTCATTTTGGATGACCAGTTCGTCGATGATCCCCTGAAGCTCCAAAAGCTTGGGTGAAATATGGGTTTTTCGGTCAATCAAGTAGGTGGAATCGCAGACCATGCGCATCCTGAGCAGGATTTCCTGTATCCTCCGGAGATCCATGGGGGTGAGGAATTTTTTATTGATCAGTGGGATCAAGGCCTGCAGGTATCCGGAGTGAATTTTCTTCTGTTTCTCATGGAGGTCAATATAGTAGTTGTTCTCCACCTCTTCGGGGAGATCGGGCAGAACATCTTCCTTCTTCCGGCGTATAACGATCGGCTTCAGCTTTTCCCGAAGCAGGTCAAGATTTTTGTAGCCCAATATTTTGCCGTTCTTCTTGCGGCTGAGCATGAAGTGATCTGCCGCGAATTGCCAGAGTGGGGCCAGAAGGTAGGGGTCCAGGAACTGAACAATGGAATAAACATCTTCCAGTTTGTTTTCAAGGGGCGTGCCGGTCAGTACCATCGCGTGGTTCCTGGGGATATGTTTGACTGCATCAGCGGTCTTAGTGGAAAAGTTTTTTATGCGTTGGGCCTCATCCAGGATCATAATATCCGGTTTATACCTTGCAAGCATGGTCACATCCCTCAATACTGCTTCATAATTGGTAATTTTAAAATATGCGGGATTTTCTCTGTAAATATTGTGCCGTTTTTTGGGGGGGCCGGCCACAACCACTGCCTCTTCGTCTGTAAAATGTTCTATCTCACGCTTCCATTGTTCCTTGAGAGAGGCAAGGGTGACAACAAGGACCTTGGCAAACCCGAAGATCTCCTTTTTCAGAATGGCAAGGGCAATGGCCTGCAGTGTCTTTCCAAGGCCCATTTCATCTCCTATCAGGACGGCATCTTTGAAGAGACAGAATTCCACACC
Organism: Deltaproteobacteria bacterium; assembly: GCA_003646815.1. Classification (GTDB taxonomy): domain Bacteria; phylum Desulfobacterota; class DSM-4660; order Desulfatiglandales; family Desulfatiglandaceae; genus B46-G9. Next base: position 4,139 of record QMLQ01000214.1, read on the forward strand.
GGCCTTCTGATAGGGATAAAGACGGGTCTTAAGCTTTAAAGCGGGCAGATCACTCTTCCGGGCCAGTTGCACGATCTGTTCCTGTTTAAGGCTCCTGTCCAGTCTTTCCAATACCGTTTCCTGGACCCGGACCTTTTTGTTATGATCAAGTGACGACAGCAGGTTTATGAGGTCTGAAAGTTCATCTCTGATATAATGCCCCTCCTCATCAAAATATTGGGACATAACCGGTGCAATATCTCTTAATTCCTCTTTGGGACGTTCTGTAAACAGTTTGGGCCGATTGAGGATGGAATCCCAGAAGATGTCTACATACGGGAAACGTTCCCTGGCGAGTTTCTTTCTGAAGTCCGGCTTTTTTCTGAAGTAATCTGAAAGAAAAATAATGTGCTTGCATGTTCCAAGACGATTTGTGAGGAAATCGGGGCAGGTACAGTGTCCTCTTTCTTCTTCGGGACTATGCAGTGTCACGGTATATTGTCTGCCTCTTTTGGTCTCTACGAGATGAGCGCCCTTGATCATCTCACCTTCTGTTACAGAAAAGGTCTCGGTGCGTGAACGAGCCCGCCTGTCGTCAATGGCAAGCTGCTTTATCTCATCGGGCGTTAGAAAGTCATCCAGAGGTTCCTCCCTATACCCTAAAACGGTCTTGGCAGGTTCTTTCCAATGCCTGATCACATCCGCTGCATCAAGCATTACGGCGACGATATGCTTGCAGCCTTTGCCTGGATAAGGGCAGTTGCATGAGGTTTCAATGCCATTACCGTCCAATTGGAGGGTAGTGACATAATCGCCGTAATTTCCGTCCACATCATACGTAAACATGCCCTTATCGTGGTCGGCGCTCCTGAGCAGAAAAGACCCATGTTCGTAAAGGCTGACTCCCCTCTTATAGATAACCGGTGAATCAGCTATCCGGTCCCGGATGAACTCTCTTGTCAGGTTTTCCATATTTTCCTCTCTTAACGGATGATCATTCGCTGTGCCCGTGTGACAGCAATCCTCCCTTGTCTCAGGCGTGTATGTTTTCAGGAGAGCATATGTCATGCCCCTCTAAATATTGTGGGTAATACCAGATTTTGCAGCTTTGAACGGAACGCTCCACCGTCTCACGATGAAGATAGGGGAGAAACCCCAGTGCCCATCCACAAATTTAGGAAATACCATAAGACATTTTGTGGCACAAGTGCTGTTTTACCCCCGCTTCTTTTCACCCAAAACCTGCATAAACTATTTTCAAAAAGAAAGTTATGCTTTTA
>QMLQ01000215.1 GCA_003646815.1 Deltaproteobacteria bacterium
AAGGACTGAAAAATTTCGACAAGGTTACCAGTAATTCTGTTCTCCCCAAATATCCCCAAGTTGAGTGGAAAAAGGCGAAGGGTCTAAGAGATATTATCAGCCATCACTACTTTGATGTAAATGCCGAGGCCATATTCAAGGTCTGCAAGGATCACATTCACAATCTTGGCGAGACAATTAAGAAAATAATCGATGAGATATGATTTGTAATCCCGTCCATTATTTTGGAAAAGATTCTGTTCCAAGACAGAAAGGCGTGAAGATTAGTGGAATGCCTTGGCCGTGGTCCCGGGGCAATTTGGCGCAAAAAAGAGGGTAACAACAGGTGGCAGGTGGGTATGGCGCAAACACCCGATGAAAAGACCTATGTGGAAATTCCCTTTGTTGAGCAATTAACGAGGATGGGATGGGACCATATCGAGGGTGATATTGATGTGCCGTATCTCACGGGCCGGGAAAGCTTCCGTGAGGTGCTCCTGAAGGATCAGTTGCGAAAGGCCCTGAAGAAGATCAATGTAGATGAGAAAGGGAACCCATGGCTGGATGATGATGCGGCGGGGCGGGTGGTGAGCAGACTGGAAAGGCTCAATGCGCCCCGGTTGATGGAGGCCAATAAAGCGGCCTTTGATCTGATCGTCAACGGCGTGGCCGTGAGCGGAATTGGAGAAGGTGACAGGGGAAACCATATATCACGCGAGCGATAAAAGGAACCTTGCCCGATATCTCAAAGATGACAGTTCGAATATCATATTTACCATGGTGCAAAAGTATCAGGAGAGGGCACCTAAGATCGATGATTATGAAATACCGAAGACCCCGATGCTGAAGGCTGCTGCTCCATCGGGCAAGAGCAAAAAGCCTCTCCCGCCGGTCCTGTTCCCTGTCTGGAATACGTCTGAGAAAATCCTGGTCCTGGTGGATGAGGCCCATCGCTCCCATACCAGTATGTTGCACGCCAATTTGATGCGGGCCATGCCTAACTGCGCAAGAATCGGGTTTACAGGCACGCCGATTATCGGCGGAAGAGCAAAGAAAAAGACGCACGAGATTTTTGGTGATTACATCGATCAATACACGATTGAACAATCACAAAAGGACGGATCCACGGTCAAGATCCTTTACGAAGGACGCAAGGTCAGGGCCACGGTTGAAGATGGAAGGACCCTGGATCAGTTCTTTGAAGATATGTTCAGATCACGAACAGAAGAGGAACGTGAGGCCATCCGCCGGAAATACGGGAACGTACAGAACATTCTCGAGGCAAAAGACCTTATCCAGGCAAAGGCCGAAGATATGCTGCTCCATTATGCCGCCAATATCATGCCCAACGGGTTCAAGGCCCAGGTGGTAGCGGTGACCCGGAGGGCAGCCATCCGCTATTATGATGCCTTCATACAGGCCAAGGCCAAGCTTTTAAAAAGACTCGACTTTCTTGACCCCCATCTTTTTGCACTTTCTGAGGATGAACAAGAGGAACTGGACGAAGAAACCCGCTATCTGATCATTGCCCGGAAAAATATGGATACGCTGAAAGAACTTGAGTTTGCAGCCATTATATCGGGTGATCACAATGATCCACCATCATACAAAACCCACACGGACAAGCAGAAACAGGAAATCTACATTGGGAAGGATGGACGGTTCAAAAAACCCTGTCCCAGGATAAGCTCGCGCTTATCATCGTCAAAAGCATGCTGTTGGTCGGGTTTGACGCCCCGGTGGAGCAGGTGATGTATCTTGATCGTTTCATGCACGGGCATGAACTGCTCCAGGCCATTGCCCGGGTGAACCGGCGCTATCCCGGAAAGACGCGGGGGCTGGTGGTGGATTATTTCGGGGTGGGCGATCGGTTGACGGAGGCCCTTGCCATGTATTCAAAAGCGGATATCCAGGGTGCTCTCGTCAATCTCAAAGATGAATTGCCAAAGCTTGATGATCGCCATCGCAGGGTCTTGTCGTTGTTTTGGGACAGGGAGATTGCGGATATCAGCGATATCGATGCGTGTGTGGACGAACTGAGGGACATAAGGCTCAGGGCCGAGTTTTATATTCGCTTCAAGGAATTCATGGAAAGCATGGACATCATCCTGCCCCGTCCCGAGGCGTTACCCTATATCTATGACATGAAGGTGCTCGGGTTTATTAACAAGGCCGCCTCCAACCGGTACCGGGACTCCCAGCTCAATATCGCGGGGATTGGCAGCAAGGTGCGGCAACTCATTGACGAACATATTGTCGCCCAAGGAGTGGATCCCAAGATCCCACCTGTTTCCATCCTGGACAAGGATTTTGAAAAGGAGGTGGGAACCATTGGATCAACAAAATCCCGGGCCCTGGAGATGGAGCACGCCGCCAGATACCATATTGAGAAGCACTTCAACGAAGACCCCGCTCTTTACAAGAAGCTCAGCGAACGGCTGAAAGCTATCCTGGATTCCTTCAGGGACAACTGGGATGCCCTGGCGGAAGAGCTGAGAAGATTTATCAATGAGGTCAGGGAAGGGAGGCAGGAAGACCGTTCAGGATTGGATCCAAAAACGCAGGCCCCGTTCCTGGGAATCCTCCTTGAGGAATACGGAACACAGCCGAATGATCACAAAATGAGGCAATTCTGCGAAGCGGTGATAGACATGGTAGATCATATCAGGCAGGAGATTGCGGCCGTGGATTTCTGGCGCAGCAGGGAGGCACAGAATATCCTGAGAAAGTGGATTATCAATGAAGTGGACGATCTTGATTTGCTCCCCTTTGACAAGCAGGGAAAACTCGCGGACCGCTTTCTAGAATTGGCGAAGGCAATTCACGTGAGATTGGTCAATACATGAAGGAAGTAAGGAAAATAAACGACTTTGGGTATGTGGTCAAGCGATCCGACCGGAAGTCTATCGGGATCACGATCGAAAGGGACGGATCCGTTACGGTACGAAGCCCTTTCTTTGTGCCTGCAGATGAGATCAATAGATTTGTTTCGAACAAACGGATATGGATCCAGCAGAAATTATCTGAAAAGGCGCTGCTGAGTCGAGAAAAGCCAAGGCGTGAGTTCGTCAACGGCCAGGGATTTTTGTATCTCGGGAGGAGCTATCGCTTGCGGTATGTCGATGGAAATCGTGCATCAATGTCTCCTAAAGGGAGACAAGGTTTAGCCCTCTGTTTGAAAAACGGATATTTTGAACTGGATGAAGCGCGCAAAGAGAGTGCAAGAAGGCATTTTGTCTCCTGGTATACGCGAAAGACTGAAGAGAAACTCAGAGAACGTATCCCGCGATGTGACAAAAGGATCGGGGTGAATGTGGAGAGATTCCGGGTTTCAAGTCTTGGACACCGCTGGGCATCCCTTAGCCGCAACAAGGTCATCAATTTCAATTGGCGTTCGGTCATGGCCCCCATATGGGTGTTCGATTACATCCTTGTCCATGAAATGGTGCACATGATCGAGAAACCACATTCAAGGCGGTTCTGGCAGATCATCTCCCGTGTCATTCCCGATTATGAAGAACATGTCCGCTGGCTCGCTGAAAATGGCAGGGAATTGGAATTGTAGTCCATTCTGTACAGGCAAGACAATTCGATTTTAAGAAAAGATGATCCTGATCTGCGAATGCCCTGCGCCTCAGCAGTGTACTTCGCCGAAATTCTGAGGTTTTACCTTTTATTTTATTGAGGACCTGGGTGCAGTTCTGTTTGTATGGCACTACAATACAATTGTATGGTATAAATATACATTATGAGTCTTTTGGCAGAGATATTATCATCTAAAATCCGTGCAGAGATATTTCGGCTGCTTTTTGGAATAAATGCCGAAGAGCTGCATATGCGCGAGATTGAAAGACGTTCCGGGTTTACCATAGGGTCAATACAAACAGAGCTGAAAAAATTGTTGCGCCTGGACCTGGTAAAAAAAAGAAAAGATGGGAACCGTCTGTACTATCGGGCCAACAAAGATCATCCTCTTTATCCAGATATTCGGCGTCTTGTGCTGAAAACAAACGGTTTGGTTGATATTCTCGGAGATGCGTTGAGGCAGGATGTGAGCATCAGAATTGCGTTTGTATTTGGCTCTATTGCCCGCCAGGAGGAAACGGCCGGAAGTGATGTGGACTTAATGGTCATCGGGGGACTGGGTTTGAGGAAATTAACTGGCCTGCTATCAGGCGTGTCCGAACGAATTGGGAGAGAAATCAATCCGTACGTACTGACCACGGAAGAATTTAAAAAACGAAAGACAAGTGGGGAACACTTTATCGCCCAGGTCCTTGAAGCGCCTAAGATATTTATCATAGGGACCGAAAAGGAAAGCCGATGCGGAATATCTTGATTCATGCCGTGCAAAAAGAAATATCGTTGAATATGACTATGTGGGAGGCGTCACAGCAGATGATGCCGATGAACTCATTGAGTTTACCAAGATATTGAAATCAGATGTTTTGACCTGGTTAAAGGAGAATCATCCTGAGCTGGGAATGTTGGGAAAAGGATAATGAGAAGAGCTGTTTCAGGAAAGGCGGGTGATTTCATCGGCGGTAAAGGAAGGCCATGCTGCAGGTTTTCCCCTCCTGGTGGCCTCCACTCCTTTTCCCTTGGCGAGGACCTCACCGATGGCGCTTACTTCAATACCTGCGTTGTGGATTTGTTCCATGAGAGGGTCCACATGATTCTTGTTGCAGCAGATCAGGAGTGACCCAGAACCGATCAGGCCCAAAGGCGAAATCTCAAACAAGGCGCAGAGTTTGCTGGTGAGTGGATAAACCGGGATGTCCTCCATACGAATCTTTATTTTGCAGCCCCCGGCCGTGCTCAACTCGGAAAGCGCGGTCGCCAGCCCCCCTTCAGTGACATCATGCATGGCGGTAACCCCCTTGCAGCGGGCTGCTATCCGCGCTTCTTCAAGGATGGACAGCATTGAAAGGAACCGTTTCCCGGTGAGTATTTCTTCCTCGGAGAGACCCTGTTTTTTCAGTTTTTCCCCAAACTCCCGTGCGATGATAGCGGTCCCTTCCACTGCTGCACGTTTGGTCAGGAGCACCACGTCCCCTGGGGTCATATTGCTTTTTTCAATCAACCGCGATTTTTTCACCGTTCCCACCATCATTCCCGAAACAATCGGCTTTTGAACCGCTCCCGTCATTTCCGTGTGCCCCCCACAAAGGCTGATACCATGGTGCCGACAGATCCCTGACAGATCGCCCATGACCTGATGAATCTCAAGCGCACTGGTGCCCACGGGAAAAAGGAGAGTGGCGAGCATCCAGCGCGGTATCGCGCCAGATGTAGCAATATCATTGGCGCTCACCAGGACAGCGTACAGTCCAATGGAATCCGTGACAAACGTTACCGGATCAGATTTGAGGACCAGGACCTCTTGTCCCTGCACATCTATCGCTGCGGTATCTTCT
>QMLQ01000216.1 GCA_003646815.1 Deltaproteobacteria bacterium
GATCACCATTGATGGTAAGAACCGGAACGCCCAACTTCCTGCTCAGCCTTTCGGGCATGCCGTAACGATTATTGGAATTATTCGGACAGGTCTTTGCGTCGTGAAACAGGATGCCGTCAAACCGAAATCTTTCGTAGCAATCCTTTATATATTGCTCCTTATAAGGCTCGTCCCGCACGATGAAGAGTTCTGTATAGGCCCGGCCCATGCTCTCAAAAGGCTCTTCCGGATCAAGCTGATCAAATATCCAACTGTTGCAATAGGTCGATGCCACGACACACGTCTTGAGAGAGGCGAATTGCTCGGACAGGGCACGGAGCTTGCCCCAGATCGGCATCCCTTCCCAGTAAATCCTGTGCCGCTCGCCGTCCACTGCCGCTATCCCTGACCGTATCCTTTCCTGCAGCTCAGCCAGGAGCAGTTCATAATAATCCACGGCCTCTTTGGTCCCGCGCGCCACCACCGCCGGTCCCATATGGATCGTCGCGTCAAAGAACGTCCACGGAGACGGAATCGCCGCCGCCGCCTCTAGGCATTCCCGCCAGAGCTCAGAGGTGCGTCTTGACAGGGCAACCGCCTCCTTGAATCGATCCATGTCAAATTTCTCGCCGCTTATCTCTTCGAGCGCCGGGATGAGGTCCTCTGTCTGCTTTGCAATATCCTGGATCTGATACTCACGAATCTGCCCGATATCCCGGTGGGTATGAATCCCAATGAGCGGAACGTTCAATTCCCTGGCATACCAGGCAAACCAGTCCTGCACATCCCTGCACTGGTTTGTGTTGAATACCAGCACGTCGGGACGCGGTACCGATTCTATGTTGTACGCCCGGGTAAGCGGGGTCTTTTTTTGCAGATAGGACCCCACGTCGCTGGTGAGATACGAACAGATATCAGGCGAGTAACCTACTGCATTCGCATACGGAATCAATTCCGTTGCCATACGCGTCGCACCCAGCAGGGCGCCATGGTTCTCCGGGAAATAGACCAGGAATCCCATTCCTCTCAAGAGTTCTGCCGGCCCTACGCTGGTACACCATGCGATCTTCTTTGATCCTGTCCTGGCCGCCTCATCCAGTTCATAAAAATGATCAGCCATGATCTTCTTGAGGACTTTTCCCGCCTTGATCTCTTTTCTCGTGGTCTTCTTTTCCTCGCTCATCTATTTCCTCATTCCGCTTCCATCATCTTGGCGACCATCTCGGTGATGTCCATCACCTTGATCTTCCCGCGCTCACCCTTGGGAATGGCTTTGGCACCTTTTTTCAGATTATCCTTGCACGCAGCACATCCTGAAACAATAATCTCCGCCCCAACCTCCAGGGCATCCCGAACCCTTTCAGCAGCCATATCCGTTGCCATCTCAGGATTGTTGGCCTGAACGCCGCCTCCACCTCCGCAACAGCGGGCCTGGAGCCTGTTCCTTGCCATCTCCACATAATTGAGCCCTGGGATGTCCTTCAAGATGTTCCGGGGTTCCTCAAAGACCTTCAAGGCCCTTCCCAGGTCACAGGGGTCATGGTAGGTCACCTTCTTCCCGAGGTCTCCTTGAAAGGTAATCCTTCCTTCCTTGATCAGTTTCTCCAGGTAGTGCACGGAATGATAGACCTCAAGGCCCAGATCCCCGACTTTGGGGTAGATCTTCTTAAAGGTCTTGTAACATCCGGCACAGGGTGTCACCATCTCCTTTGCTCCGGTTGCCTTTATCTTTTCAATCATCATTTTTGCATGGTCTTCAAACTCATCAGATCCCATGAGAAACAGTGGAAAACCGCAGCAAACCTCTTCCATGCCCAGGGTGGTATAGTCCACATTCGCAGCGTCCAGGGGTTTCAGCAAACTCGGCACCATCTTCATGTCCAGGTAACTGGGGACACACCCCATGAAAAGAAGCGTTTCCGCCTGTTTTTTCAGGTCCCCCTTCTGGGCTTTCTCCCTCAACTCCGGAGGGTAAATCTGAACCCGATCTTCCTTAGCGCTCGCAAACACGTTCCCGGTCTTCCTGATATTGTCACGTACTCCCAATATAGCAGGAGTCGCAAATCCTTCCTTGTACAATTCCTTTCGCACCGCTTCCACGATCTCATCCACCTTGATCTGAGCAGGACAAAAATAGGTGCAGGCCTGGCAAGTGGTACAACTGTAAAACGCCTCGGCCAGCTCCGCTGAAGGCTCTATGGTCCCATTCATGAAATAGAAGGCCAGCGCGTTGCGGCCGCGCGCGTTGCGGCCTTCCCGCTGGGTGACGCTGAACGTGGGACATCCCAGTCGGCAGAACCCGCAATGGATGCAGGCCAGGACTTCATCATCGATTTCCTTTCCGAAACTCCTCACTCCTTCAGGATGTTCGAGGAGTGGTTTGAAGGCGAAGAAGTCATAAATTCCTGCCTTTTCGGACGGCTCATCCAAGGCCATCTTTCCGGGATTCAGGATATCATCCGGATCAAGTGCCTTTTTTATCTTGCGCATGACGTCCATGGCAGGCCCGAGCTGCCGTTCGATGTGGGGCGCGCGGGTAAGCCCGGTTCCGTGCTCCGCGCTCAAGGTACCCTTCATCTCGAGCGCTGTATCCACCAGTTCCTCCACGGCCTGGCTCAACCTCTCCCACTCGTCCCGGCTCCGGACATCGGAAACGAACGTGGTATGCACGTTTCCATCTCCCACGTGCCCGAATGTGGCGATAATGACATCATATTTTACCGCTATTTCCTGTGCCCTGCGTATGGTTTCAGGAATATTTGTAGAAGGCACACCCAGGTCCTCGGCGATGGGAACCAGCCTGTTTCCCGGTTTGATCCGGGAAAGGGTCGGCACCAGGCGACCCCGCGCATGCATCATCTCCGCCCTGCGGGCCGGATCATCGGACCACTCAAATTCCTCCACGTTGTATTTCTGGCATATTTCCTTGATCCGCTGCATATCCCGGACAACCACGTCCTTGGTACCGTCCGCCTCCATGATGAGCATTGCTTCGATCTTGCTCACATCTTTTCCCAGGGCCTCTTCCACCACCTTGAGGCTGAACTTGTCCATGATCTCGCACCCGGCCAGCCGGATTCCAGAGGTCGTAACCTCGGTCACCGCATCCCCCGCCGCATTGAGATCATGAAATATGGCCAGGGCCATGGCAGCATATTCCGGTTTGGCCTGGAGTTTTGCAATTACCTCGGTAATGATGCCCAGGGTCCCTTCGGAAGTACAGAACAGGTGTGTCAGGTCATATCCGAGAGAACTCTTTGGAGCAGTGGTTCCGGTATCGATAATGGTTCCATCAGCGAGTACTACCTTGAGCCCCTTGATATAATCCCGCGTGGTCCCGTATTTTACGGCCCGGTGCCCGCTGGCATTGGTTGACACCATCCCGCCGATGGTAGCCATGGCCTCACTGCCCGGGTTCGGGGGAAACATGAGGCCGTCTTTTGCCAGGCGTGCATTCAACGGCATACACACCACGCCTGGCTCGAGCCGCGCGTAAAAGTTTTCCTTATTAATTTCCAGGATATTATTCATGAGATGGAGGTCCAGGAGCAATCCGCCTTTTACGGGCAGAACCGCTCCGGTGACGCTCGTTCCGGTGCCCCGCGCCGTTACCGGAACCTTGTCACGGTGCGCGAGCTTCATGACGGCGGAGACCTGCTCTGTCGTCCTTGGAAAAATGACCGCGTCGGGGATCCCCTGGTGCACAGACATGTCCCTGGAGTAACAAAGGCATTCCACCCGCTCATCAAAAACGTTTTCCGGACCGACGATTTCCCTGATTTCGGAGATGATATCCATGGTTCGTCCTCCTTGTGATTGCGTCCCGGGCAATTGGCCGGGACAGAGGCAAATGAGATGATGAAGGCCGGCTGATTTCACCAAGTCTCGGTTCGTTAATAAGTGGCTACTATTTAGCTATAAAGTAACTATTTTATATACAGGCCATCTGAACATTGTCAAGTCAAAACGCGGACAGTTCCATTTCCTTTTTTTCCAGAGTCCGTATCTCGTCCCGGATGCGGGCGGCCTCTTCAAACTCGAGTTTTTCGGCCGCATGATTCATCCGCATCGTCAACTCATCAATGAGTGTTTCAATACTTTCCGGGGTCATGTATTCCTCTCCGGGTTCGGCCACAGCAGGAACACTCACATAATCGGCCTCATAAATGGATCCCAGGATGTCATCGATATTTTTCCTGATGGTCTCCGGTGTAATATTGTTCGCCCGATTATACTCCATCTGAATTTCCCGCCGACGGTTGCTTTCATCAATGGCGCGCCTCATGGACGGCGTCATATGGTCCGCATACAGAATCACCTTTCCATGTACATTCCTCGCCGCCCTGCCGCACGTCTGGATCAGGGACCTTTCCGACCGCAGGAAGCCCTCCTTATCAGCATCAAGGATGGCAACAAGGGAGACCTCGGGAAGATCTAATCCTTCCCGAAGCAGATTGATTCCAACAAGTACGTCAAAGGCCCCCAGGCGCAGGTCCCGGATGATCTCCATCCGCTCAATGGTCTTTATATCAGAATGGAGATACCGGACATTGAGGCCCAGGTCAGCATAGTATTCCGTGAGGCTCTCGGCCATATTTTTTGTAAGCGTTGTTACCAGTGTCCTTTCCCCCCGCTCGATCCGGTCGCGGATCAGGCCGATCAGGTCATCTACCTGGTTCGACGCAGACCGTACTTCGATTTCCGGATCAATGAGCCCCGTGGGCCTGATGATCTGCTCGGCGATTTGCTGGGCCATTTCCAACTCATATGGGCCCGGCGTTGCAGACACGTAGATGGTCTGCCTTACCCTGCCCGTGAACTCCTCAAATGTCAGGGGCCGATTGTCCAGGGCCGAAGGCAGACGGAACCCATGCCGGACCAGGGTCTCTTTTCGCGAGCGATCGCCCCGGTACATGCCGTGCAACTGCGGAATGGTGATGTGACTCTCATCGATCATCACGAGAAAATCCTTCGGGAAGTAATCGAGGAGGGTGGGAGGAGGGTCCCCGGGATTCCGCCCGGTCAGGTGGCGTGAATAGTTTTCTATTCCGTGACAGTAGCCCATCTCTATCATCATTTCCAGGTCAAACCTTGTGCGTTCCTCTATGCGCTGGGCCTCAAGAAACATCCCGTTTTCCCGGAAAAACTTGATCCTTTCATCCAGCTCCTCTCGAATCTGCCTGATTGCCCTTTCCCGGATCTCCACGCTCGTGACATAGTGGCTTGCAGGATAAACCGTCACCCGGTTCAGGTTTCCAAGAACTTTCGCGGTAAGGGGGTCGATCTCCTGTATGGCTTCTACAGTGTCCCCGAAAAAGCAGATCCGCAAGGCACGGTCCTCTTCGTGTACCGGGTAGATATCCAGAACATCTCCCCGCGCCCGGAACCGGCCCC
>QMLQ01000217.1 GCA_003646815.1 Deltaproteobacteria bacterium
AAAAAAAGGAAATCATGGCGCTATCATTCGTATCAGTGACATCACAGAAATGAACAAAATAAAATGGCAGCTTGTCCAGAGGGAGAAACTTTCTTCCCTAGGTTTGTTAGTATCAAGTATAGCACATGAAATCAACAATCCCAACAACTTTATCTCGTTCAACATCCCCCTTCTGAAGGGCTATCTCGAAGCAATTTTGCCGATTATCGAAGATTATGTGCAGGGTCATCCGGATATCGACATTTTCGGTATGTCCTATGATGAATTTCGTAAGGACATATTTCAACTTTTGGAAAGCATTAAACACGGCTCAGAACGAATCAATACCAACGTGTCTAATCTGCGAAATTTCGCGAGAAAGAAGGATAAATTCAAGCTGAAGACGGTGGATCTAAAGCAGGTTATCTCAAAGGCCCAGAGTATATGTGCGCCAATCATAAAACGAAAAGTGCGGTTCTTTCATGTCGGCGACTTGCGTGATGCACCCACGGTTTTTTCAGATCCGGACATCCTTGAACAGGTTTTGGTGAATCTCTTGGTCAATGCAGCCCATGCAGCAGATAAAGAGGATTCATGGGTACATCTAGATGTGTTCCCAGGTGGAAAAGAGGGCCGAGATCTGGTAATCCAGATAACTGATAATGGATGTGGCATAGACAAGGAAGTGAAGAAAAAAATATTTGAACCATTCTTTACAACAAAGCCTGTGGGAAAGGGGATCGGGCTGGGTCTCAGTATTTCATGTAACTTGATCAAGGAATTGGGAGGAAATATCGAGGTCGAAAGTGAACCAGGGAAAGGAAGTACATTCAGGATCATCCTGCCGATTGATAGTGTGAAGCCGGAAATTCCGGCTTGACAAGGGTAGCGTATTTTTTAACATGTATGTCGAAAGGTGAGAAAAAATGTGGGAAAGCGAAGAACAGTTTCTCAGCATTATTGAAAATCTGAATGCGGTTCTCTATGCTGTTGATGCGAAGGGCGTGATTACGTATGTCAGCCCTTCAGCCGAGGCAATTGCGGGGTATACGCCGGCCGAGCTTGTGGGCCGCTTCTTTACCGAACTGGTCCACCCCGAGGATCTGCCGCAGATACAGGAGCGGTTTCTGGAACTTAGTCAGGGGAAGGAAACGCCTATAGAAGCCCGGGTCCTGTCAAAAACCGGGGAGATAATCTGGATGCTTTTTCATGGAAAGGCTGTGTATGAAGATGGCTCGTTTGCCGGGGCCCAGGGTGTTCTCGTAAATGTGACCGAAATGAGACATGCTCAGAATGCCCTGGAGAAGCTGAACCGGGAACTGGAAGCCCGTGTGAAAGAACGAACTGCTGAACTCGAAAAGATCAACAAACGTTTACGCGGTGAAATAAAGAAACGAAAGCGGAAGGAGAAACAATTGCAACTCCTTTCCCAAGCGGTGGAACAGAGCAGCGAGGGTATCGCCATTGTAGACCTGGATGGGAAAGTGCTTTTCATAAACAATGCCTTTGCAGAAAGTCATGGGTATAGCTCAGGGGATGTATTGGGGGAACACCTCTCTATTTTCCACAATGCACAACAAATGAAGCAGGTGGAGAATGCCAATCGTGAGGTCCGGGAGAACGGAGAATTCTTGGGTGAAATATGGCATACCCGGCATGACGGCACAGTCTTCCCTGCCATGATGCACAATTCATTGCTTTATGATAAGGATGGACGCCCCATGGCAACGATTCAAACGCTCCAGGATATCACCGAACATAAGAAGATGGAACAGCGTTTGTTTCAAAGTGAAAAACTGGCGTCTTTGGGCTATCTCGCATCAGGAATTGCCCATGAAATCAACAATCCAAACAGCTTTATCACCTTTAACATCCCAATACTGAAGGACTATCTCAATGAGCTTATGCCGATTATTGATAAGTACGTAGCGAGGAATCCTGGGGTTGAGTTTTGCGGTTTGGCATATGTGGATTTCCGGAAAGATGTATTCGATCTTCTTCAGAATATCGCACACGGGTCCGATCGGATAACCTCCACGGTGGGCGACCTGCGAGAGTTTGCCAGGGCGAAGGGCAAGGCAGAATTCCGGAGAGTAGAGCTTAGAGAAATTTTCAGGAAGACGCTTACCATGTGCAGGGGAAAGATGAACCGGATGGTCAGTTCTTTTGAAGTGGAGATGCCTGAACAGGGATTGAAGCTTCACACCGATCCTGAGGCACTGGAGCAGGTATTGATCAACCTGCTTATCAATGGGGCCCAGGCGGCTGATAAGGGAGAATCATGGGTGAAGCTCAGAGCAGTTCCCGGAAAGAAACCTGATGACCCAATGATTATCGAGGTAACAGACAATGGATGCGGTATGGATGACCAGACCATGCAGATGATATTTGATCCGTTTTTTACCACAAAACCGGTAGGTGAGGGCACAGGTCTGGGACTGAGCATTTGCCATAGACTGGTGGAACAGATTGGTGGCCGTATTGAGGTGGAAAGCGAGGCAGGGAAAGGGAGTAGATTCATGGTTATCCTGCCGGGAGAAACTGCCGGGAGACTCGAAGCATGCTGAACACCATTATTGTCATTGATGATGAAAGAGATTTTTTGGAAAGCGTCCGGAGGGGCTTGTTGACTTCCGGATTTAGGAATGTGCATCTGGAGAGCAATCCTCAAAAAGCGGTGGAACGTTTCAGGGAGGGCGGAATTTTTGATCTGGCCCTCATAGATATCACCATGCCCGGTATGAACGGTGTGGAACTCCTGGAGGTGATCAAGAATATCAGCCCGGACACCGAATGTATCATGGTGACTGCGCTAAACGAGGCCGGCGTTGCAGTTGAGTGTATCAGAAAAGGGGCGTATGACTATCTCGTAAAGCCCATATCGCGTGCGGATCTGGTCTTGAAAATAGGCCGTGCCCTGGAACGAAAGCGACTGCTTGATATTGTGAGTCTAAAAAAATCGAAAACACTTCCAAGGCTTGTGTTTCCAAAAGCATTCAGGTCAATTATCACGCGTTCTTCGTCTGTTCGAAGCATATTGAGAGAAGCGGAACTCCATGCGGCCAGCAATGTCCCTATCCTGATCACCGGGGAGAGCGGCACCGGTAAGGAACTCCTTGCAAGGGCGATACATGACGCCAGCCCCCGGGCAGGTCATCCATTTATAGCGGTCAATATGGCCTCTCTTACGGATACCTTATTTGATGCCGAGTTTTTCGGCCATACCAAAGGGGCGTTTACCGGTGCGGAAAAAGATCGTGCAGGGCACCTGGAGTATGCGAATCACGGAACATTATTTCTGGATGAAATAGGGACAATACCCCCTGAACTGCAAGGGAAACTGTTACGGGTGTTTCAGGAGGGAGAGTATATCAAACTGGGGACCAGTATGCCGAGGAAAGTTGATGTCCGTTTTGTTGCTGCCACAAATGCAGACTTGGAACGACTCATGGCAGCCGGAAAATTCCGGAAAGATTTGTACTATCGTTTGAAAGGGGCATGGCTTCCGCTACCGCCACTGAAAGAAAGAGAGGGGGATATAACGGTATTGATAAACCATTTCCTTGATGAACTCAGTGGGCCGGAGCGAGGGGTCACCATGGATGAAGATGCCCTGGGCCTGCTCCTTGGCTATGAGTATCCCGGAAACATCAGGGAACTTCGTTCTATTATCCAATCCGCATTCAATCTCGCAAGAGACAGGAGGATTACCGTTCAAACCCTTCCTTCATACCTTCGAAAGCGAAAAACAGGATTGGGATCCCAGCCCTCCTTAAGAACAGGAGAAATCGTTCCCTTGTGGCAGGTGGAAAAGGATCATATTCTCCATGTATATGAGCAAACAGGCCGGAACAAGTCCCAGACGGCGCGCTTTTTGGGCATTGGATTGAATACTTTGCGGAGGAAACTCGCTGCCTTTGATCGGAAATAATGGCTGCGCTTGTTTGCGGGTATTTCATTGAAATCGGGTGGGCAAGAAGATATAATTTGATGACGCGTAGAATGGATCTATTAGGAGTAGAGAGCAAGAAGATGACGACGAGGCGATTATCAACCGGAATTCCGGGGCTGGATCAGGTAACAATGGGAGGCTTGATCCCAAGGCATGCGTATGTGCTGGTCGGAAATCCGGGGACGGGAAAGACAATCCTGTCCCTTCAATGGTTGCTGGAAGGGGTGAAATGCGGAGAAAAAGGGATTTTTATCAGCATGGTCGAGGAACCCAAGATGTTGAAGAAAAATGCCGAAAGCCTGGGATGGGATCTTGCCCCGATTGAAATTACTGATTTTTCAGTAGCCGCTGTGGGTGATATGGATGAATTCGAAGAATACCATGTGTTTCCGTCCAGTGAGGTGGAGAACGCTCCTGTTTGGAAGAAAATATGTGAAATTGTTGAGAAGAAAAAGCCTCAACGGCTTGTCATCGATTCTATCACCCAGCTCCGGCAGTTCTCCACTGATGAATACCAGTTTCGCAGACATATTTTTGTCTTGATAAGATTTCTTACACAAGCGGGGTGCACCGCGGTTTTTTCGTGTGAACCCCTGTTCATGGAGGAGGATACCTCAATTTCCTCGGCAGTAGATGGGATCATTTATTTGGAAAAGGAGATTTCACGCGAACGCTTGATTGACATTCGTAATATACATATCCAGAAATTCCGTGGTTCGGATTTTCTGCCGGGCGCGCATCCAATGCGAATCACATCCCGTGGAGTAGAGATATTTCCGCACATTATTGAGAAGAACAGGGAAGTGCAGCACGCAGGAGAGCAGATCCGCTCGCAGATTCCGGAGCTTGATAACCTGCTGGGCGGCGGCATTGAATCGGGCACTACAACTATTATCAGCGGCCCGTCAGGAACGGGGAAAAGCACCCTTGCACTGCAATTTCTTATGCAGGCAGCCCTGGCCGAAAAACGGGCGATCCTGTATTCATTTGAGGAGACAACAGAATCCATCCTCTTTCGCTCAAGAAGCGTTGGTATGGAAGTGATGCCGCTCCTGGAGAAAGGTTTGCTGGAGATTCGCTATGTCAACCCGCTGGAGCTCTATCCGGACGAATTTTTGCAAGCAATCCGGCTTTCCATAGGTAAGGAAAGTTATAACGTAGCGGCCTTTGACAGCCTGAATGGCTACCATATGACAATGGAGGAGTTTGGTTCCACTGTGGCACATCTTCAGAATGTGATAACCTACCTGAAAGCTCAAGGGACAACAGTTTTTATGATCAATGAAACAGAAAGAATCACCGGTGATCTGCGCATGACAGAGGCGGGAATCAGCTTTTTAGCAGATAATATTATTCTGTTGCGTTATATAGAACAAATGGGGCGCATTGGCAGGGTCATGGGATGTGTGAAAAAGCG
>QMLQ01000218.1 GCA_003646815.1 Deltaproteobacteria bacterium
CGGAAAGCCTCCGAGCAGTAATGTCTTCAGAGAATCCTATGATCCCGATCATATCACCTTTATTATTATGTTCCATATTCTGAGTCCCTCGGAGGATCGAGGCCCACGTGAAAATCTGTGTACTGGCATTGCTCATGGAGCGTCTGGCTGAGATCAGTTGCGGCCAGTCGTGGAACCGGATTCGTCGTGGGCTTGAAGCACTACAAATTTCTTATTTTTCTACGGCAGAACACAGCTTTTACCGCACCAATGAGCTCACCAGCGAGGTACGCAGCTTGCTGAAATCATTAAAGATAGCATCTCCAAAGCCCATCCAGGGCATCCAAAAACACACCGAAAACCTGTAGTAACACGCCAGTTTTTCAGATATGCCGTAATTGCCCGATTACTTTATCCTTTCTCAGATTCGTATATTTATAAACCGCAAACGGGAGCTTAAGAATACGTCCTGTGTGGCATCAAAAAGCAGAGCGTGTCCAGGCTCATATCCTGGTCTGTTTTTTGGCGTATGTCTTGTGGAAGGCATTGGGAGGGTTATGCCAACGGGCAGGTCTAGGTGATGAACCGAGAAAGGTGTTTCATGAACTTGCGCAGATAAAGCTCACAGATGTTCTCCTCCCCACACGAAATGGAAAAGAGATCAGGTTGAGGTGCGTGGAAACGCCTACGAAGCATCAGAGAATCTTGCTCCAGAATCTCACATTGCGTCTACCCCGGAGATTTAAAATGAACAGTTTGTAGTGACGACTTTTTGAGGCCGGTTGTGTAATATCAATACGTTACGACAAAAACGCCCTCGTAACTGCGGAAGTTGGGTTAGCCCGCTTGTCTCACGAACCTTCGCATACATGCACCTTTCCGCCGCCACAGTAGATTGCCCGTGAGAAATGCGGGTCAGTCCCCCTCTGGGCCACTATTCAATGGCGTCTAAAACCAACTCCGTCAGGTCTTTCACGGCCAGGTCGGTCTTGGTCCTCTTCGCCCTCGTTGTCATTGTGCGGACGCACTGCTGACACGCAGTTACCACCATCTCTGCCCCCACATCCTTAATGGAATCCAGTTTCATCTGGGCAACCTGGGCTGTGAGATCAGGGTCGGTCATTTCAACGTTTCCTCCCCCGCCACAACAGATGGAAAATTTCCGGTTCATGGGCAGTTCCACAAATTGAAGCCCCGGGACAGCCTGGATCACCTCCCTGGGCTCTTCATACACCCCTGAATTACGCCCCAAATCGCATGGATCATGGTAGGTGGCGATCACATTCACATCTTTTTTGAGCGTTACCCTGTCCTCTCTGATCAATTCCGCAATGAGCTGACTGGAATGCATCAGCTGCACATCCGTGTCATAGAAATGCGTCCAGGTATGATAACAGGAGGGACAGGTGAACACAACAGTCCTGGCGCCCACATCTTCCAGCTTTTTCAGGTTGTGGGCCTTCATTTCCTCCAGCTTCTCAGGCATGCCGGCCCCGATCAAGGGGAAACCGCAACACCATTCATCCCCCCCAAGGATCGTGAAGTCCAGGCCGGCCTTTGTCATGATCTGCGCCATATTGGCGGGGATCTTCTGGACCATGGGGAAAAAAGACGCAACGCACCCCACGAAAAAGACAATCTCGGCCTTTTCTTTCTCAAATGCTTCTTCCGGCAAATCTCTTATGAGTTCCAGCCATTCAGCCCGCTCTTCATTGTCATCATCCGATATATTTCCCGTTTCTGCCAGAATCTCCACAAGGCGTTCTGCAACTTTCGGGTAAAACCCTTCGCCTACCTGGCACTCCCTGTCACGAAAAATAAGACTCTTGGTTTCAACGCCTGAAAGGCAAACAGCCGTACAGGCCCCGCATCCCAGGCAGGTAAAAATAGCCCTTTCCGTGTCCTCATTTAATTCCAACTTTTTCTCTATGGCAAACCGGGTAATGGCATTTCGGCCTCTCGGAGAATAGGCCTCTTTCTTCATCACGATATAGGTTGGGCAGCTTGGTAGGCAAAATCCACACTTGTTGCATTTTGCAACCTCATCATATGACAATTTTTTCAATTGAATGATATTCATAATGGCCTGTGTCTTCGCTTGTAAAGAGTATGTTGGAAAGTTTTAGAGACCCGCTACAAAACGCCCAGGGCTCATGATGTGGGCGGGATCGAGTTCTTCCTTGAGCCTCTTCATGACCACAAAATCAGAACCCGTCTTACCCCAGATTTTCAGTCTTGGCTTTATTTCTGCGGGAGCATCGAGAATAACGGTATTGCCCCCTGCCTGCACGCTCAAATCCAGGACTTTCTCCATGGCCCCGACAGCGTTATCCATTGCCGTTTTTTCATTCCGATCCATCAGGACGTTCAGCTGGCAGATCCCGCTTCCTGCATGGGCTGTAACAGCACACGGGAGACCGTTTTCCGACAGTATCTTTGAAGCTGGGGCTACGATATTCTTCCACTCTGAAATCCGGTAATTGAGTTTGGCCCTGATTATCCCTGAATAGGACTTCTCCAGTTTCCGGCTGAGCTCGCTTACCGCTAACCAGAACGCGCCATGGTCGTATTCGCCAAGGCTGTCATGATCTTTGCGGCCGTTTTGCTTTCCCATTTTCACCATCTCGTTTTTCATTCGATGGACCGCTTCTTTGAAAGCCTCCAGTGCCACCGCCACCACATATCCCTCATCAGGCACCTCAAGAGACCAGTCCGATCCCAGGTGTTCAAAGGCCTCTTTGTTCATTACCTCAACGGCCGCGGGCAGGAGTTGGGTTTCAATAACAGCGCTTGCGAAAGCAGAGGCCTCGTCAAAAGAACCAAAGGAAAGAAGCAGCGTCTCCATGCTCTCAGGAAGGGGAAGAAGCTTCAGGGTCAATTCACACAGGATGCCCAGAGAACCCATGGATCCCACCATCAGCTTCGACACATCGTACCCCGAGACATTTTTTACAGTCTTGCCTCCGGAACCACGAATGTCTCCCTTGGGCCCCACAAATCTGACCCCGAGAATAATATCTCTCGGCATATTATAGAGTAGCCTTCTCGGCCCGGTTGATGCTGCCGCCATAATGCCCCCGATCGTGGCGGTCCCTGCGCACACAGGATCAAGGGGCAAAAAACACCCGCTGTGGGACCGGTCCGAGCAGACAAATTCGTTCGCTTCGGTTTTCAGGTCCTCCAGGGGGAGGTAACAACGATCCTCCTCGGTGGCCAGTCTGGCCTGTATGTCCCTGAATTTGACGCCTGCTTCCACGGTAATAGTCAAGTTATCGGTATCTACATCCAGCATGTGATTCATACGTGAGGTGCAAACCACCAGATCAAGCCGATCTGGTGGATTTCCCATGGCCATCTTGGAGCCGCTGCCCCAGGGAACAATAGCCCAACCCTCCTGATTTGCCAGTTTGACCACATCGGCCACTTGTTTGGTATTCTTGGGGAAAACGAGCGCCTTTGGTGTCATTCCGTCAACCTGGTATTTTTCCAGGACGCCTTCATCGGTCTTTACAGCGTCCCGGTCTCCTTTATCCAGGAGCGCCTGCAGCTTGTCTGCAAAATCCTTCACGTGGTTACTTCCAGCCTCCGCACACTTTTGCGTGTTCTGTTACAAACCCAGGGCCTGTCGGCATGGTTCATCCGGAATCATCTTGCCCGGGTTCAAAATTTCATCGGGATCAAAGGCCTTCCGGATGCTCCTTTCCAGGTCCAGATCGCTCTCATTAAATATAAAACAGGTTTCTCTAAGCTTTTCCAGGCCTACCCCGTGCTCCCCGCTAATGGTACCTCCGGCATCAGCACAGAGCTTGAGAATCTCTGTTGACGCCTTGTGCACCCGTTGGAGTTCATTCTCATCACGCTCGTCAAACATGATGAGGGGATGGAGATTTCCATCCCCGGCATGGAAGACGTTCCCAATGGGCAAGTGATACTTCCTGCCGATCTCGATGACCTGGCTCAATACTTCAGGCAGCTTGGTTCTGGGAACCGTTCCATCACAGCAGAGATAACTGGGCCGCACCTGCCCTACTGCGCCAAAGGCCCCTTTTCGTCCCGCCCAGAGGATATTTCTCTCCGCCTCATTCTTTGCCAGCTTGACTTCCCTGACATTGTTACGCTTGCAGATTTCCATAACCTTCGCGGCCTTCTCATCCATGCCTTCGGGCATACCGTCAAGCTCAATAATCAGTACGGCCGCCGCATCCAGGGGGTAACCCACCTTGATCGTTTCTTCCACTGCCCGCATGACCGTGTTGTCCATCATCTCGAGTGTTGCCGGAACAATCCCCTCTGCAATAATGGCCGAAACCGTGTTGGCGCCGTCCTCGATGGTTTCATAAATGGCCAGCATGGTCTTAACGGCTTCAGGGGCCCGTTCCAGCTTGAGTATCATCTTGGTCACAAGGCCCAACGTCCCTTCGCTTCCCACAAGAAGACCGGCCAAATCATAGCCCGGATTTTCCCTGGATTTTCCGCCGGTCATGATGACTGTGCCGTCGTTGAGGACGATCTCAAGGCCCAGAATATGGTTCGATGTAACACCGTACTTGAGGCAGTGAGGACCACCAGAATTTTCCCCCACGTTCCCCCCGAGGGTGGAAACCTTCTGGCTTGCCGGATCTGGCTGGTAGATGAATCCCTGCTTCATCACTTCCGTCTGCAGATCCAGCGTGATCACCCCGGGCTCAACAGTGGCGGTGCGATTGGCCGTATCGATTTCCAGGATATGATTCATGCGTGAAAAATGAACCACTATTCCA
The DNA here is from genome assembly GCA_003646815.1 of Deltaproteobacteria bacterium. Classification (GTDB taxonomy): domain Bacteria; phylum Desulfobacterota; class DSM-4660; order Desulfatiglandales; family Desulfatiglandaceae; genus B46-G9. The sequence continues at coordinate 4,740 of QMLQ01000218.1, forward strand.
CCGGCCACCGGAATGGTCCCGCCAGTGAGATTGGTCCCGGAACCCCGGCCCAGGATCGGGACTTTCTCTTCATGGGCAAGGGTCATGATTCTTGCCACCTCCTCGGTTGAGGCGGGAAGCACAACCACATCCGGAACAGCCTTTTCAAGAGACGCATCGTAGCTGTACAAGGCAAGGTCCATCTCCGAGGAGAGAACGAATTCCGGATCCACAATTTCCTTTAATCGATCAATAAGTTCCTTCGCTTCCATTTTGTCTTTGTCTCTCGTCCTTTCCACCGGCACAAAACCGCTCCCTTGAGCATTCTCCCGGCAGGCCGTCCCTCCCTTTTTCCATGGAACCGAAATCAGGAGGGACCATTCAATGGCTATCCCTGTTCCGCCATCTGCCGGTAAAGTTCATAACGCTCCTTCATCTCTGCTTCGGCCTGTGCAAACAGCTTCTTGGCATTTTCAGGAAAAGTTCTCGTGAGGCTGGAATAGCGCACTTCACCCATGAGAAAGTCTCTGAAACCCTCTTTCGGGGGCTTGGAATCCAGCTGAAACGGGTTTTTTCCC
>QMLQ01000219.1 GCA_003646815.1 Deltaproteobacteria bacterium
GCTGATTTAAGTGAAGGCTTTTTCCTGAATGCCTCTTTACTAAATTGCGACTTTTCGGGTGCGAATCTTTCCTCAGCTATACTGGTGGGAGTGGCTGCCGATAAGGTCCTCTTCAGGGAAACTGAGTTAACCAATTTTCGCACACTGGGTGAATCATCTTTCCAGCACGCGGATTTTTCAAAAGCAAACCTGATTCAAGCCAACCTGAGAGGTGCAAATCTTTCAAAAGCCAATTTTGAAAAGGCTGATATTTCGGAATCCGATTTCAGCGAATGTGATTTGCATGAGGCCAATTTTTATCAAGCGATTGGGAAGGGCGCCCAGTTTGTAAAAGCCAACCTTGCTAAAGCCAAGATGGTTTCCATAAACCTGTTTGGGGGTTCTCTTCAAAAAGCCCGCTTGGACGATACCGACCTGCGAGGGGCAAATCTCTGTATGGTGGATTTCATGAAAGTGAAATTCAAGAACACAAACATAGGTGGCGCCAACGTTGCTAAGACGTTCATACAAAGGTGGATGACCAAATGAGTTCAGGCGATATTTTCAACACCATTCATGGGGAAGCAAAAGCCCGATCACACCGCAGCCGCCTGTCGAAAAAAGAAATAGAAGCTTTGGTCAGCCGAGGAGAAGTTATTTCGAATGCGGATTGTTCCGGTATGGATCTGTCCCATATTAATATGGCAGGAGGGATCTTTGAGGGAGTAAACTTTGAAAATGCTACGTTAGCAGGGGCACAGCTTAATGAATCCATTTTCCTCAAATCAGATTTCAGCGACGCCAATATGGTGGACTCAAATATCCATCTTGCTGTCTTTAACGAGTGCCTGTTCAAGAAAGGAGCTTTTGGAAAGGCAAATCTCACTACGGCCAAATTCGTTGGGGGTGATTTCTCGTCCGCTGACCTGAGCGGTGCCAACTTGACCCTCGCCTCCTTCGTGCAATCGGATTTACAGGATGTTAACCTTTCCGGTGCCCTTTTGAGCCGTACTGCTTTCCTGGAGTCGGTTCTTACCAACGCCGACCTCAGCAGTGCCAGTTGTGAACAAACCATGATGGTTGGCGTTGATTTTACGACTATCAACCTGCGTCAAACAACATTCCATCAGGTGTTGCTCTTCGATTCCCGATTTTCACAAATGGACTTGGCGGGAATGGATTTTTCCATGAGTCAGTTCAAGGGTTCCGATCTTACTGGTGCGAATTTGTCTAACGCTGACCTGACCCAGGCAGGCTTCGTGGAAGCGGACCTATCCGGGGCGAATCTTGAAAAAATCAGGGCCCCTATGGCCCTTTTTGTTAAAGCAAAACTGCCTGGAGCGAATCTTAAGGGTGCAATACTAAACCAATCTGTTTTTCAGGAGGCTGACCTGGCTTCGGCTGATCTCACCGGCGCGGAAATGGTGGCTTGCGCGTGCAAGAAAGCGTTATTCAAAGGAGCGAAGTTCATCAGGGCCAACCTGACTGACAGTGATTTCTCCCATGCTGATCTTTCCCAGGCAGACATGACTCTTGCCAATCTATTCAGGGTGAAATTTCATCGGGCTAGAGAAGAGCAAACCATTTGGACCGGCGCGAACAGGGAATCCGCCTTTGGGACGGACCCTGAACTGGCGGAAGCAGAGGAATGGCAGCCCATCCTTTGATGGAAATAGCTGAACACACGAGGGAGACAAAAAATGGAAAATTTGGCAAGACGATTTCAGGAAGATATGGCAGTGCAGGATCTGGGTATCATTACCAAAGTCGATAACGGCATATATACGGTTGAGAGCCATTGCGCCACGTATGAGACACGGCGGGCAGTCAGTTGCCTGATAGCCCCTCAACAGAACGACAAGGTTCTTCTGGCAGGGAATTTTTCAGAAGGCCTTTATATCCTCTCCGTTCTTGAACGGGAGGCTGGACAGGATCAGACTGTTTCCTTCCAGGGGGACGTAGCTTTTTCGGTAAAAAATGGGCGACTGACAATAAATTCCGAGGAAGGGATACGTCTTACGTCGGCAGGAAATATCAACCTTGCCTCTCCTGAACTGAATGTTCATTCCCTGAAAAGTGAAGTGCATATTCATCACCTCATTTTCAGCGGAAGTTTCTGGGCGGGAAAGGTGGAAAAAATCAGGATGGCCGTAACCGTTTTCGATGCTTTTATTGAACGTCTGACCCAAAAGATTAAACGCTCCTACCGCACCGTTGAACAGATTGACCGACTACGGGCGGGGCGATTGGATTACCTCGTTGAAAAATTGCTGTCTTTGCGGGGAAAATACTCCATGCTGACCGCAAAAGAGGATATTAAAATAGACGCTGAACGGATTCACATGGGTTAGGAGGATTTCTATGTTTGCCAATACACAGATGATGGGAACGGATATGGGTTTTCCGGACGTATGCTTAACACCGGCACCTCCATCGCCGTCACCGGTACCAATCCCATACCCCAATGTGGCAATGGGTCCTACCGCCATTCCATCCCAGGTGAAAGTGCTTATCATGTGTATGCCGGTCCACAACCTGGGGACTACGATACCCATGACAAACGGGGACAATTCGGGAGTGGCCATGGGAGTGGCCTCGGGTACCGTCATGGGCCCATCAAGGCATTTGACCGGTGCTTTTACGGTACTTATAGGAGGTATGCCTGCAACTCGGATGACCAGCGTTTCTTTACAGAATTCAACCAATTGTCCGGGAGCGAGGCTCGTCCCCAGCCAGCCTAAAGTTATACTCCTGGCGCCGTGATCTCTGCCCGGTGAAAACTGAACGCCCCACATACAGCTATGATGTGGTTCCTTACGAAAGCCACAGTTATCCTCAAACCCATCCTGAACATCTTGCCACCCTGGGGAGGCTTTTCGGGCTCAAAGCCCCGCCCGTAACCCATTGTCGCGTTCTCGAATTGGCCTGCGCAAGCGGTGGTAACCTGATTCCCATGGCCTTTCAACTGCCGGAAAGTGAATTCCTGGGGATTGATCTATCAATCCGGGAAGTGGAGACAGGGCAGAAATTGGTGCGGGATTTGAGCCTAAAGAATATCCGTATTGAACACAAGGATATCATTGACTTCGACGGATCCTCAGGAGCATTCGATTACATAATCGCTCATGGTGTCTACTCATGGGTACCTGCCGACATACAGGAAAAAATACTGGACATTTGCCGCAAGAACCTCGCGCTAAATGGAATCGCCTATATCAGTTACAATACATATCCGGGATGGCACATTCGGGAAATGATTCGCCATATGATGCTCTATCACGCCAGCCAGTTTCAAGAAAGGAAAGAGCAGGTCGAACAGGCCAGAGCGTTAATGGATTTTCTTGCCAGCGCAGTGCCTTCTGGGAAAAACTATTTCAGCCAGCTCCTGAGATCCGAACTTGAACTCATAAGGCAATCCGAGGATTGGTACATCTTCCATGACCACCTGGAAAATATCAACTCTCCGGTCTACTTTCACCATTTTATCGAACAGGCGGAAAGGTACGGGTTGCAGTACTTGGCTGAAGCAGAGTTCGCCTCAATGTTCGCTGAGGATTTCCCTCAAGATGTGAGGGAGACTTTGGCCAGGATCAGCAAGTATCCCGTGGAGGCGGAACAGTACATGGATTTTCTTCGAAACCGCCACTTTCGACAAACGCTTCTCTGCCACATGGAACATCCACTTAAGCGAACTATCCTTGCCGATAATCTCGATGGATTATTCATCTCCTCAGAAGCAAATCCTATCCACAGCAAGGTGGATCTTGCCCCCGGAGTTAAACAGACATTCAAAACACCACAAAAAATGTTCCTAAAAACTGATATCCCAATAGTGAAAGCCGCCATGGTCATCCTGAGAAACGCCTGGCCAAAAATAATGAGTATGGACGAATTGCTCGAGAGCAGCGTCACGCTCCTGAAAAAACATTTCAATCAATACGAAATAGAAACCAGCCAGGCAAGAGAGCCACTAGGAGAAGGGCTTCTTCACGGGTTTGCCGGCAATGTTGTCGAGTTGTACTCCTATCAGCCACCTTTTGCCGCGGCTCTGAGCGAAAAGCCAATGGCAAGCCCCCTTGCCGTTTACCAGACGTTCCACGACCTACCGATTGTCAACCAAAGGCACGAAACCGTGAGGGTTGATCCTCTTTCAAAAGAGCTTCTCAAGGCCATGAATGGTGCCAGGAGCCTCAGTGGGTTGCTCGACTACCTCGTTCAGCAGGGAATTCGGGGAGAATTTACCATGGAAAAAGATGGAAAGCCTCTGTCAGAAGAAAAGGATCTCAGAAGTGTGTTGGAAAAGGACATCACGAACCTTCTGCAAAATCTCGTGAATCTTGCCCTCGTTGTTCAATAACTATCGGGAAAACAGGGGAAGGCCAGGAAGGCCTTGACTACAGATTGTTCAATATTTCCTGCCGCTTTTTCTTATATTCCTCCTCACTGATGAGGCCTTTTCCCCGCAGGGTGTTCAATTCTTCAAGCCGCTGACCGGAATTTTTTTGCTCCGCTGACGCTGGAACGGGGGATGATACGAGAGCAATTTGTTCGGGATGGGCCGGGTCATACTTGACTTTCAGTCTAGCTCCGGGTTGAAAAAGAGACATATGAGACTGGGAAATCATTTTTCTTGTTCTTACGCGAAAAGCATTGTCGTTTTCAGGCCGTACCTCAAGGAGAAGTTCAAGTTCAGTATACCTTTTCGTTGCAAAACCCGTGTCATGAACTTCCAGTATAACCGCTTCTGCATCTTGGCCAGTAGCATACAGACGTTTTTCGTTCTCAGCTGCCTGTTTAGCATTCTTGTAAGCTTTCACTGCGCTGCTCACAACACCACCGTTCTCTTGACCTGGTTGAACCACTTTCTTATAGACAAAAAAATAGACGCCCACAAGAACCGCAATACCTATCAGTATCCCCACCAAGCCCGCTACAATGCCAATGGTCGCAATCTTCATCGCTTCTCCTTTCTTCTGCATGAAAGAAATTATTGCAGAATCATGCTGGAGGTGGAAAAAATGCAAACTTACTATTATTTACTATGTTTATCAAAAAAATGTCAAACAAGATCAAGTTGAGAATCAGGAGAACATGTCCAAAAGTATGTGGTTGACGGAATCAGGCGGTTAATGATACATCTATTTTGGCCTCTTTTGTATGTTAGCACCTCTCCGTGGTTTACTGTGATCCCTGTCACAGGCTTTTAGATGAAAAAGAGAGAAAGCAGATCC
>QMLQ01000220.1 GCA_003646815.1 Deltaproteobacteria bacterium
CTATCACGCGGATACAGTATAACCGTTCATTTTCCCGAGAGAAGTGTTGTGCGAAAGGCATCGGAGGTGGGGAAAGGAGATCTGGTTCAGGTCCTGCTCGGAGAGGGGGGCATGAACTGCCGTGTGGAAAAAACAGACAACACCATGTCGGTCCTCAGTGCACCCGAAGAAATGATGGACCGGGAGTAAGGAGCAGCTATGGCAGAAAAAAAATTTGAAAAAGCTTTGGAGGAATTGGAGGAGATTGTGCATGCCCTCGAGAGTGGCGAATTGCCTCTTGACGAGGCCTTGAAGGCTTTTGAAAAAGGGATGAAATTAGTTAAATATTGCTCTGGTAAATTGGAAGAAGCTGAGAAAAAAGTGACAATGCTGGTGAAGGCTGAGAACGGCAAAGTAGATCAGGTCCCTTTCGAGATACGAGAAGAGGAATCGGGTTAAGAAAGGAAAAAAGAGATGGAATCACTCTCCGAGGAAAAGAAAACGCGTCTCCGGAAGTACCTCAGCGAACGGAAAGCGTTGGTGGACGGGAGACTCCGAGATCATTTTTCCCCGATGAATGGTCCTTCTGCACTTATTTCAAAAGCCATGAGCCACAGCCTGTTTGCCGGGGGAAAAAGGTTGAGACCTGTGTTGTGCATGGCGTCGGCATCGGTGGTGGGGGGCAGGGAAGAGGATGTGCTCCCTGTTGCCTGTGCCCTTGAGTGTATTCATACCTATTCCCTCATCCACGACGATCTCCCGGCCATGGATGATGACGACCTGCGGCGTGGCAAGCCCACCAGTCATAAGGTGTTCGGTGAAGCAATAGCACTTCTTGCTGGAGACGGCCTTCTTACAGAGGCCTTCCGCCTGATGGCGGATCCGTCCCTGGTGGAACGTAATGACGCCCCGGTTCTCCTGAAAGTGATTCGGATTGTTGCGGAGGCAGCAGGAAGCCAGGGTATGGTGGGAGGGCAGGTGGCGGATGTTCTGTCTGAAGGAAAAAAAGTGGATTTCCCTGTGGTAGAGTATATCCACCGCCATAAGACAGGCGCAATGATCCGGGCTTCGGTGCTGTCCGGGGCCCTCTTGGGGGGCGCTACCCGGGAACAGGTTGAGATTTTGGGGAAATATGGAGAAAAGATAGGGCTGGCCTTTCAAATATCAGATGATATCCTTGATGTGGAAGGAGACGGGGAAACCATGGGAAAGGCCACCGGATCCGATGATAAGAAAGGAAAGGCCACCTATCCCGCACTGCTGGGCCTGGCCCGGGCAAAGGATATCCAGGCGAAGCTCGTCGAGGAGGCGGTGGATTCTCTGGAAGGGTTTGGAAATCGGGCGGAACCGTTGAAACTCATTGCCCGCTATATTGTTGAGAGAAAAAAATGAGACAGGAAGAGAAAAAAGAGGGGTTTCTCGAGAGGGTGAACAGCCCGGAGGATCTGAAAAAACTCTCGTTGCCGGAAATGGAAGTCCTTGCGGGAGAAATCCGGCAACGGATTATTGAGACGGTATCCCGAAATGGTGGACATCTGGCGCCAAGCTTGGGAGTGGTGGAACTGACATTGGCGCTTCATTATGTTTTTGATACGCCACGGGATAAGATCCTCTGGGATGTGGGACATCAGGCATATGCGCACAAGCTGATCACGGGAAGAAGAGACCGTTTCCATACCCTTCGCCAGTTCGGCGGGTTGAGCGGTTTTCCCAAGAGGGAGGAAAGTCCTTTTGACACGATCAATACCGGGCACAGCAGTACTTCCATCTCAGCAGGGCTCGGTATTTCAACGGCAAAATCCCTGAAAGGAGAGCGCGACAAGATTATCGCGGTTATTGGTGACGGCTCCATGACTGCAGGCATGGCCTTTGAAGGGCTCAATCAGGCGGGGGAAACGGAAAAGGATCTGATCGTCGTCCTCAACGACAATGCCATGTCAATCGCTCCCAATGTTGGAGCGTTTTCCTCTTTTCTCAGCCGGAAGATGACCGGAAAAAGGTTTGTGACCGTCAAGAAGGAACTGGAGAGTTTCATTCGCTCATTGCCGGGAGTCGGGGAAAATATCTTGAATCTTGTCCGCAAGAGCGAAGATTCCCTGATAACGTTTTTTACCCCTGGCATGCTGTTTGAGGGATTCAAATTCAAATATATAGGACCCATCAACGGTCATCGCCTGGATTTACTGATTGAGACCTTTAAGAACATTAGCCACCTGCGCGGCCCGGTGCTCCTTCATGTTTTGACGGTCAAGGGAAAGGGATATGGCCCTGCGGAAAAAGATCCAGCGCACTTTCACGGGGTGGGGTCTTTTGAAATTGCCACGGGCACGTCCCAGAAAGATCCGAAAAAAACCGCTCCTTCATATACTTCAGTGTTCGGGGAGACAATGGTTGACCTTGGTCAGAGAAACAAACAGATTTTTGCCATAACGGCCGCAATGCCAGAGGGGACGGGCCTGAGCGGGTTTGCCAGGACATTCCCGGAGCGCTTCCTGGATGTGGGCATTGCTGAGCAGCATGCGGTCACCTTTGCGGCCGGCCTTGCCCTTGAGGGATTCAGGCCGGTTGTAGCCATCTATTCCACCTTTCTCCAAAGAGCCTATGACCAGATCATACATGACGTCTGTGCCCCGAATCTGCCAGTGATATTTGCCATTGATCGGGGTGGCCTGGTGGGGGAAGACGGTCCCACTCACCACGGGCATTTTGACATAACCTACCTGCGAAGCCTTCCGAATATTACACTTATGGCCCCGAAGGATGAAAACGAACTGAGACACATGCTTTACAGTGCCCTTTTTTCCCGCGGACCTGTTGCCATTCGGTACCCTAGGGGCGCGGGCGTTGGCGTGCCCCTTGATAAAGAATACCGGGAAATTCCCTTCGGCGAGGCGGAACTCTTGAAAGAGGGGAATGATATCCTTCTCGTGGCTTTCGGCAGCATGGTGGAGCCGGCCCTGGAGGCGTCAACCAGATTGGAGAGCCAGGGCGTGTCAGCGGGTGTGGTGAACTGCAGATTCGCAAAGCCTCTGGACCCGAGGATCGTGGAGTGGGCCAAGAGCACAGGATGCGTGCTGGTCATAGAAGAAGGTGTTCGTCAGGGCGGTTTGGGCGGAGCCGTGCTGGAAGCACTGAATGATTCTGGGATAGGAAATGTGCGCCTGAAGCGGATTGGCCTGCCGGACAAATTTGTGGAACAGGGACCGATTGCGCTCCTTAGAGAGAAATACGGACTGGATTCAGAAGGAATCTTCAAGGAGGCCTGGAATTTCCTCAAGGCATAGAGAACAGTTGAGGCTGGACCAACTCGTGGTCCGGAAGGGCTTCACCCGGAGCAGGAACAAGGCTGCGGCGTTGATAATGGCAGGCGAAGTGAAGGTAGAGGGCATGATCATCGACAAGCCTGGGAAACGGGTGCCGGTGTCCGCGGCCGTCTCCCTGACCCCCCGGCACCCGGGCTTTGTCAGCAGAGGCGGAGTGAAGCTTGCAGCAGCGCTTCACCATTTCTCCATCCCCGTGCAGGGCCGGACCTTCATGGATGTGGGATCATCTACCGGCGGGTTCACGGACTGCCTTCTCCAGCATGGCGCTGAAAAAGTATTCGCCATAGATGTAGGGTATGGGCAGCTGGACTGGAAGCTCCGCCAGGATCACCGGGTGGAGGTCCTCGAGCGGACAAACATCAGGAATCTGCGGCCGGAAGATTTCCCGCATGCTGTCCACGGAGCGGTGATAGACGTTTCCTTTATTTCTCTGCGGCTCGTGATTCCACCGGTATCAAGCATCCTGCTTCCCGAGGCATTCATCATCGCACTGATAAAGCCCCAGTTTGAAGTGGGAAAAGGGCAGGTCGGCAAGGGAGGGATCGTACGGGATCCCGTAAAACACCGGGAGGTTGTGGACAGGCTTTCCGCATTTTCCGAGTCCGAGGGGTGGGATGTTCAAGGGTGCATCCCTTCCCCCATTCTCGGACAAAAAGGCAACCGGGAATTTCTGATTTACCTGACAAGATAAGAACATTCGCAGGGGCCGGTTTGGCTCGTTGCCCTCAGGGGGTGTTGCGAATTTTTCTCACTTGAAAAGAAAAAATCAGTGGAAGTTACGTTTGGAGGCCTTCAGGGGGTTCAGCTTTCCGTTCCCTTTGATGTTGGTTTCCTTCAGGTGCGTTGCCATGCTGCATTTCCCGAGGCGCCATTTCGCCGCAGGGTCAGGAAAGACGAGGCAATAGTTTCCGGTGGGAAATTCTTGAACTTTCTGGCAGCCTTCACACTGCTCTACGATCTGGTGGCAGGTGCCTCCGTTAAACCGGCACCCTTCTTTACTCATGAAAAAACAATCCAATCCTTCTTTTACGCTTGTACAAACCATGGGTATCACATCCTTTCTATAGTGTTTAAAAACAGGCAGTCACTTATGCATGACCTTCTAAGAATTGTCAAGAAAAATAACAACTCTTTTCTATTTGTCAACTTTTTTGAAATGTATTGCCTCCGGCACCCAGTTTTCCGAGTGCCTGGCCGACCCGGAAGACTCATCACCGAAAAAAGCGTTCATACCCGGTGCACAAACCTTTCAAGCTCAAATTCGCGGGTGGATAGGAAATAGATGAATTGATCCTTTGTTAGGGATCATTGGGCTTCAGGAACAGGCCGAGTTCCTGGAGCTGGCCTTCATCGACCCGGGAGGGAGCACCCGTGAGGGGGCATGAAGCAGTGGTTGTCTTGGGAAAAGCGATCACTTCTCGAATAGATTTTACCCCGCAAAGGATGGCCACGAGACGATCAAAACCCAGTGCCATTCCGGCGTGGGGAGGGGCCCCATAGCGAAGGGCCTCGAGAAAAAATCCGAATTTTGCCTGTGCCTCCTCAGGAGAGATGTTGAGAATCCGGAAGATTTTTTCCTGGATTTCCCTGTTGTGTATCCTGACACTTCCCCCGCCAATTTCGGCACCGTCCAGCACGAGGTCATAGGCTCGCGATCTGGCGTTTCCAGGATTACTCTTTAGAAGCTCAAGGTCTTCTTCAAGTGGTGCGGTAAAAGGGTGGTGGACGGCTGAGAGCCTTTTTTCCGTCTCATCAAATTCAAACAGTGGGAATTGCGTGACCCAGACCAGTGCGTGGGTCTCATCCGGAATCATTTCCAGGTTGTTTGCTATTTCCAGGCGCAGCTTTCCAAGGGATTCCAGAACAATGTCGGATTGATCGGCAACGATCAGGATGAGATCTCC
>QMLQ01000221.1 GCA_003646815.1 Deltaproteobacteria bacterium
CGGTTCAGGGCCGTCATTGAGGGGAGGTACGCAGGGGCCAGGAGAATGGTGGGCGCTGGATTGCCCGCAGGCGCACAAGGGCCTGCCGGGGGGATCTTTTCAAGGCTTGGGCAGCCTGAAGGGGCCGGCGGGGAAGAGGGGTTTTTCCGGCCCACCAGGCAGTACGGGGCATTCCAGCCCACGGGCAGGATATCCGTTCCCCTCTCGGTGGTCTCCTTTGCATCAACCGACCAGACCGGGGACGGAAACCTGGAGTTCCTTATTCTCGGCCGCAACGAGCTCCGTGTTTATGCAAAAAGGGGCGAGAGATATCGCCTGAAAGACACCTACAAGGCCTCCATCGGGGAGGATTTCCTGAAGGTGAGTGCGGGTGATGTGGACGGCAACGGAACGTCTGAGATCTACCTGGTCAGTTTCTATGGGGAGACGGCCCGCAGCACCGTGCTGGAGTGGAATGGAAAATTCAGGAAACGCTTTCGATGGAGAGGCCATCTCCTGGCCATGAAAGATGCTGGAACCGGAAAAGCGATGCTGCTTTCCTCGGGCACCAAAATCAATGAACTCTTTTCCGGCGGAATATCCTTCATGGGATATGATGCCGCGGGCAAGCTCAAGGAAATCCGGGCCCTGCCCAAAATGAAAAAAGCCCGTTTTTATACCCTGACCCCGTATGATCTCAACAAGGACGGTACCCCTGAATTCATAGGCCTCGGTGAAGGTGATTCGCTTTACGTATGGGGCAGCAAAGGAGAAGTGCTGTGGAAAGAAGATGAAAGCATCGGGGGGACCAATAACGCTATTCAGGTGGGGGAGATCGCGTCGAGTTATGAAAGCAAACCGTGGGTGTCTATAAACAGCCGCCTGGTCATTATCGACATTGATGGTGACGGGAAAAAAGAACTCATCGCCGTCAAGAACATCCCCCTGATGGAATTTACTGAAAACATGAAGGTTTATGTGAAATCTCAGCTCATTGCCTACCATATCGCCGGTGCGACATTGACCCGCGGCTGGACCACCAGGAAAATCCCCTATTGCGTGACGGATATGGACGCGGTGGGAGACACGCTCTTCCTGGCAGCCCAGAAGGGGAGGCTCACCAAGATCGGCAAAGGCAAGAGCCGCATCATGTGGTTTGATTTCCAGTAAAATGCTGCTCCAATCAGCACCACCAGTAGTACTGGTGGTATGAGGAAGGCCCCTAAAAGGGGCCAGTCTTCTCGGGTTTTCGACAGGATTTACAGGATTGACCGGATTTTTTTGCCAGTTTCCAGGTGAAACTGGCAAGACACAATCGCCTTCGGCGAGGGTCTTTCCTCTGCCTCGCGTGAAATTGCTCGCGGTATCGGAACTCGGCCTTGAGTCTGCTCTATTCCTCTCCGCAACGCGGATGCAGTATTTGCCTCGGCTTCCGGCCGGGGCAAATAATCATGTAAATCCTGTCGATCCTGTCTAATGTTTTTTCTCTGTGAACTTTGCGTCTTGAATGAGTGAAGCGAATGGGCGGTGAAGATATGATACCGAAAAATGCGCGCGGTTTTGCAAGCGACAACAACGCAGGGGTACATCCCGAAATACTGGAAGCCATCGTGCGGGCCAACCAGGGCCACGTGGTGGCCTACGGAGATGATCCTTATACTGCATCGGCCGCCCGGAAATTCAAGGATACGTTCGGTGAGGATGCGGAGGTTTTTTTTGTCTACAACGGGACCGGTGCCAATGTCCTTTCCCTCCAGGCCCTCACACACTCTTTCCAGGCGGTCATCTGCGCCGAGACCGCCCACATCAATGAGGACGAATGCGGTGCCCCGGAAAAGTTTACCGGATCCAAACTCCTCACTGTTCCCACGGAAAACGGCAAGATCACGGTGGATCAGATCAAACCGCACCTGCACGCGCTCGGAAACGAACACCACGCCCAGCCAAAGGTGATCTCCATCACCCAGGCCACTGAACTTGGCACCGTCTACCGGCCGGATGAGGTCAGGGCAATCACTCGGTTCGCCCATGAAAACGGTCTGCTCGTGCACCTGGACGGTGCGCGGATCTGCAACGCCGCAGTGGCCCTCAAAACGGGGCTTCGGGAAGCCACGCGAGACCTGGGCGTCGACGTGCTCTCTTTCGGCGGCACCAAGAACGGTGTCATGTTCGGCGAGGCCGTGGTCTTTTTTGACGCAGAACTGGCCCGGGAGTTCAAATTCATCCGCAAACAGGGGACCCAGCTCGCATCCAAGATGCGCTTTATCGCCGTCCAGTTCGAGGCCCTCCTCACCAACGGCCTCTGGCGCAGGAACGCAGAACATGCCAATGCCATGGCCGCGCTGCTTGAGCAGGAAGCCAGGACCATCCCCCGGATCACCATCACCCAACCGGTGGAGGCAAATGCTGTTTTCGCCGCCATCCCCCGGGAGCACCTGGAACCACTCCAACAGGAATATTTCTTCTACGTCTGGGATGAAGATCGGTCCATTGTCCGGTGGATGACCTCTTTTGACACCACCGAAGAAGATATCGCCGGGTTTATTACCCTCCTCCGAAAAGCAGGAGACCACTGAATCTTATTGCCTGTCAGTGAACATCGCATGCGAAGAGCTTATCCGGAAAGGCCCCTTGTCGGGGTAGCAGCTGTCATACTCAAGGAGGACAGGGTACTCCTGGCACAGCGGGGCAAAATGCCGGGCAAGGGGGAATGGAGCCTGCCCGGCGGTCTCATAGAGATCGGGGAAACAGTTGAAGAGGCACTTCACCGGGAAATAAGGGAGGAGCTTTCCATAGAGATCGAAATCCTGGGACTCGTGGGCGTATATGACAGGATTGTGAAAGATGTAAACAATAACATCCAATACCACTACACAATCGTAGACTATTGTGCACAAATAGTTTCCGGCACTCCTCATGCCGGATCAGATGCCGCCGCTGTGAAGTGGGTGTCCCGGCAAACCCTGAAGGAATTCACCGCGGATGACAAGCTCAGAGACGCTGTCTCAAAGGCATTCAGTCTCCGGCCATCAGCCTAACCCGCATTTCTCACGGCCAAGCTACTGTGGCGGCGGAGAGTCCCATGGCTCCTGTGTTGCGCTTGAAAAATGACTTCGACGTACTGCGAGTACGCCTTCATCCATTTTTCTTCGCGCGCCTTGTACCCATGGGACCCTCCACCGCCTCGCTACGAAGGCCCGTGAGAAAAGCGGGCTAACCCCTCATTTTATCATGTGGAAAAAACGCTTCCAGTGGGGCCAGGACCAGTACACAATGAAGGCCTTCCCCTTTACCGATTCAAGGGGTACAAATCCCCAGAACCTGCTGTCATAGCTGTGGTCCCGGTTGTCTCCCATGACAAAAAGGTGGCCCTCCGGCACGATCACCGGGCCGAAACGGGCCGTGGGGTCAGGGGAAGCCGTATAGACCCCGTGCCTGTCCTGGAAAAGCTTCCCGTTGATATAGATAGAGTGCCCAATCATTTCAATGCGATCCCCTGGAAGTCCAATGACCCGCTTAATGAAGTCCTTACTCGGATCCATAGGGTAGATAAAAACAATAACATCATCCCTGTGGGGATGTTGAATGGGAATGATCGTCTTGCCGACAAAAGGGAGCTTGACGCCGTAGATGAATTTGTTGACCAGGATGTGATCACCTACCAGCAGGGTTGGTTCCATGGAACCCGAGGGTATCTTGAAAGCCTGCACCACAAACGTTCGGATAAACAGGGCAAGGAGGATGGCAATGATTGCGGCCTCTGCATACTCCCTGAACACACTCTTTTTCTTTATTTTTCCCTGGACACCTGCTTTTCCCAATAAAATTCCTCCCTCTATCTCTCTGCACAGCGATGTTTTTCGCAATAAAGGCCGCAGTTGGCCTGATTTTTGAATGGGTTTACATCCCAATGCAGAAGTTTGTAAAGAAAAATCCGGCATCTGCCGATAGTCCTAACGGGCTGCAGAAAAACATGATGATACAATTGCAAGATGCCACGGCTCATGGGTCAGAATGAAATCTTCAGATCAAGACAGGAAACGATGATCCATGAACTCCTGCCCGGAATGTTTGGGCAGCTACCAAGTTTTAAGAAAAGAGGTCGATAAAGACAAGAAAAAAACAACGCATATCCTGTTATTTCGACCGGTTGTAAAATAGGTGCCTATAAATTATATAAAAAGTTAATAATTTATAAGAATATAGTTGACAAATATTGCAATTTATGTATTATCCTGACTCAGCCCCTTGAAAGACCTTAGTGACGGACTAAAGTGGAGGGTACTTTGGGTCAAAACCTGGTAAGAGAAATTAGAGAGCAACTTCTCATGAGCAAGGCGGAACTGGCGAGAAAGGCAGGGGTCTCTCCCCTTACGATTGACCGCATAGAAAAGGGGAAATCCTGCAGGATGGAAACAAAACGGAAGATCATCCTTGCCCTGGGATACAAGCTTTCCAACAAAGACAAGATTTTTCCAGAGAACTAGAGAACAGGTCGCGATGGCAGTAGCAAAGAAAAACCAGGTGATCGGTCTGGACATAGGATCTCAGTCAATTAAACTGGTGGAGATCGATCACGGCAAAAAAGGAAGGGTCCTGAAAAATTTTGGCATTATTGGACTGCCTCCTGACGCCATTGTAGAAGGGTCCATTAAGGAAATGGAGATCGTTGCTTCAGCCATAAAGACCCTCTATCGGAACTTGAAAGTAAAAAACAAAAACGTGGCCACATCCATTTCCGGCTACTCGGTTATCGTGAAGAAAATTGAAATGAGTGACCGGGATGAGTCTGAACTTGAAAATTCCATTCAGAGTGAGGCGGAGCAATATATCCCCTTTGATATTAATGATGTAAACCTGGACTATGACATCCTTCGCACCGGGGCGGAAACCACAGAAAAAGAGAATAAAAACATCGCGGGAAAAATGGAAGTCATGCTGGTTGCCGCAAAGAAAGATGTGGTAGATGACTATGTCTCCCTGCTGCAGCTTTCGGGGCTCAACCCTGCCATTCTTGATGTGGATGCATTCGCCCTCCAAAATGCCTTTGAAGCCAGCGCAACTGAAGCGGAAGGGTGTTATGCCCTGATAAACGTGGGGGCGGAAGAACTTGGCATCAACGCCATTAAAAACGGCGTTTCCATATTCAGCCGCGACTCCTCCTACGGGGGCAACCAGATCACGGAAGCCATCATGTCCC
>QMLQ01000222.1 GCA_003646815.1 Deltaproteobacteria bacterium
ATCGTACTGCTCCCGTTGGGAGAATTTCAGGAGCAGGAAATATCCCAGCAGGAACCCCACCACATACATGAGCCCATACCAACGCACGGCAAAGGGTCCAAAATGAATCAGTACCGGATCAATATGGGGGTATTTCATGGAAACAGCATCCTCACTTTCTTGCATCAAGAGCGAGGCCAGTACATGATCACACTGACCCCGACTATACAAATAAGGCCTCCCAGCAGATCAAACCGGTCCGGTGTTTGTTTATCAATCAACCACCCCCACAGAATAGACAACACCACAAAAATGCCTCCATATGCGGCATAGACGCGTCCGAAGTGGGCTGCGGGCGGCTGAAACGTTGGCACGATGCCATAGAGAAAAAGAATAAGGCCGCCGAGCACCCCCAGAACAAAGCCTTTCCCATTTCTCAACCACAGCCAGACCAGATAGCCACCGCCTATCTCGCAGATTCCGGCGGCAATAAAAAGCAGAAGGGACTTGATAATTACACCGAACGTCATCATGCACTCCATTTCATGTTCTGGAAAAAGACCTTTTTAATTTTTCCTTTATGGAACAAGCAGTGCTTCAAAGTCAAGGTCGATACCAACGGAACCACACGAAACACACTGCTTATGATTCGGCAATGGCTTCCGGTTTTACTTCCTCTTTTCGGCTCCGTCTGACCAGGCCGTATGCCGAAGGCAGAAAAAACAGGGTCAGCAGAAGCGAATACAAGAGCCCGCCGATAACCGCAATGGCCATGGGTTTGAGCATGTCTCCTCCTTCACCCAGGTTCAGGGCAAGGGGCACGAGACCCAGGACCGTGGTCAACTGCGTCATGAGAATCGGACGGACCCGGATGGGGGCGGCCCGGGAAACGGCATCAAGCGGGGAACTTCCTTCTTCACGATATTGCTCGGCAAGACTCAGCAGAACCACACCCTGCGAGGTGATGCCTCCCATCATAACCACCAACCCGATCAGGACCGTCACCCCTATGGGGATACCTGTCAGGTACAGTGCAAGGAATGAACCGGTCAGCGCAAGGGGGATCACCAGCATAATGAGCAGGGGCAAAACAAACGACTCGAACTGGATGGCCAGCACCACATACGCAAACAGGGCTGCGAAACCCAGGATAAGTCCCATGGTCCTGCGGTTCTCGGCCATCATTTCGGCCTGGCCTCCCATCTCATATTCAACTCCGGCGGGCCGTTCCAGTCCGGCGACAGTACGCTCCGCGAATGCAACTGCATCTCCCACACTCAATCCTTCTGCCGCATCCGCCCGGACGATTACTTCCTTGATCTGATCCTCCCTGACGATCTCAACCGGGCCCACGGCACGCCGCACCTCAGCGATGTCCTTGAGATACACTGGATTTCCGCGCTTATTGTCGATCACCAGGTTTTCCAGATCCGTCTTGCTGGTGATCTTCACTTCCGGGATCATCACGCGGATATCATAGTACTCTGTGCCTTCCCGGTATTGGGTGGAAACGAGCCCGTTTACGAGCGCCCGAAGTGTTGTTGCCACCGTGGCCACGGAAATTCCCAAATCTGAGGCCCGGATCCTGTCAACATAAACCCGGTATTCGGGTTTGCTCATATCCATGGATATATTCACGTTGGTAATTTCCGGAGTCTGGTTCAGGGCCTCCGCCACCTTCTTGGCAAAGGAAAAAATGGGGATAACCTCGGTTCCCTTGACCTTCACTTCCACATCCTGTTCGCCGATCTTCCGGATGCCCTTGATCTTCATTTGCATCACGGGAACCTTGCCGCCCGGAGCAGGGATCTTCTTTACAAGGGGCTTAATTTTCGTGATAAACTGCTGCGTGGACATGTGGCGTTTGGCCTTGGGGACAAGCTGGATGTCCAGTTCTCCCTCATTTGCAATTTCATAGGTATAGAGTCCCCAGACCTTTCCGCCTGCCAGGGTAAATATACTCTCGATTTCAGGAAGCCCTTTCAGTTGTTCCTCCAGTTGGGCCAGAATTCGGTCCACTTCACCCACGGCCGTCCCGCTCGGCATTTTGACCTTCACCATGACCCGCCCGTCATCCACCTTGGGCAGAAATTCCGAGCCCACCCTTCCGGCAAGCCACAATCCGCCAAAAAATACAACCATTGACAACACAATCACCAGCCACTTCATCCTGAGGCATTTTACCAGTATCAGCGAATACAGGGCGGTGAATTTACGGATCACTCCCTCAAAAATACGGGCCATGCGCGACATCTTTTCTGTTTTTTCCTTTCGAAGGAGTCGATCCGTGAGCAGGGGAGTCAGAGTCACAGCGATCAAGAGAGAGATCACCACGATACTGCCTACCACCATCACCAGTTCCCTGAACAAAAGGGAGGCGAGCCCCGGGACCATCAGGAAAGGCAGAAAGATGGCCAGGAACGTGAGTGTGGCTGCAACAATAGCCGAAGAAACCTCATCGCTGCCCCGGCGCGCATAACCCTTAACTCCCTCAGCCTTCAGTCGCGTGATGTTCTCCATCACCACAATAGAGTTGTCCAGGATCACCCCAAGCGCTACAACCAACCCTCCCAGAGAGAAGAGATTCAGTGAAAAACCCGCGATCTTCATGACAAAAAAATTGGCCAGGAGGGTGATCGGCAGCGCCACAATCATCACAAGGACCTGCCGCCATCTTCCCAGGAAAAGGTACACCACCAGGATGACAAGGATTGCAGCAAGGATGGCGGAGCTCTCAACACTGTTGATAGCACCCTGGACATAGTCTCCCTGGTTCTCTACGTACCCGAAATGGATGTCCTCCGGGATACTGCTCCCCAGCTGCTCCAGCCTTCTCTTAACGGACCTTGCTACTTTCACCGTATTTGCTTCTGCCTGCTTCAGGACATTGAGCTTGACGCAGGGCCTGCCGTTGAAGCGGGTGTCGACCCGCATTTCCTCATGGGAATCCTCCACGGACGCAACATCCTTCAGGAGCACCCTTTCTCCGTTCGGTCCCCTGGCGACCGTGACATTCTCCATCTCGGCAATACTGTCGAAATCACCCATTGTCCTTGCAATAATCTCGCGGGTCTTTACCGTAACCCGCCCCGCAAACATCTCCTTGTTCTCGCCCGCCAGGATCTTTGCAATCGCGGCGGGCGCCAGATTGTATGCTTGCAAACGCTGTGCATCGAGATGGACCCTGATCTCGCGTTCCAGACCGCCCACCACTTCCACCCCGGCGGTGCCGGGAACAGCGGTCAAGCGATCGGTGAGCCAGTTATCAGCCCATTCCCTCAACCACACCAGGCTCCGTTTTTCTGAAAATATCGTTACCTGCAGAACCGGAAGCTGGGAAGGATCCGCCTTGATCACTACGGGTGGATCCATACCCGGCGGCAGTCTCCGCGCCACGCGACCCATTGCGGCAAGGACGTCCTGGTATGCCACGTCAACATCCACCCCGTAGCGAAAGTTGACCAGGAGGGTATACATACCTTCAATACTGGAGGACTGGAGATAATCCAGGTTGTCTACAGTGGCCATCTCACGCTCGATGGGCTCAGCGATATTGGTTTCCACATCGTCAGGCGTGGCACCTCGCCACCATATGTGGATCTTGATCATGGGATAGGTGATCTCGGGAAGGTAATCCACGTCCAGTTGTTTCAGACTGAAGAGCCCGATAAAAAAGATCGCCACTGCCAGAACCGTCACGGCAACGGGGCGCTTCAGGGTCGTCTCGGTGATGCGCATTGCACGCTACCTCCCTTTCAATTTTGTTTTAGACTTTGAATCAGTATCTTTCATGACGCGGACCGCCATCCCGTTTTTCAATCTTTCGTTACCGGCAACCACCACCGCTTCACCGCGCTGGATTCCTGAAAGGACCTGGACACGCTGCCCCTCCTCGATACCGGTGGTGACCCTACGCATCAACGCCTTCCCGTCTTTGACGACAAAAGCGACCTTCGTTCCATCAGACCGGGTAAGAATTGCCGCATCCGGTACCACCACCGCGTCCTCAAGCGTCTTCAAGGCAATGGATACCCGGGCAAACATCCCCGGTGCAAAATCCACCGGCGTTACGGGTTTCACTTCCACCGTCCTTGTCCTGGTTTTCTTTTCAAGTTCCGGATACACACGCACCAGTTTTGCGGTGTATATTTTCCCCGGTTGGGCATCCAACACCACCTTTGCTTCAATTCCCTTATGAACCGCAGATGCATGTACCTCGGGTACACCGACACGCACCACCAGGGAAGACGGGTCCATCATGTCCACGAGCGGTGCCTTTACGACCGCCAGATCGCCCGGGCGCACATAGACCCGGGTAATGATCCCGGCAAACGGTGCCTTGATCGTACACTCTTCATATTTGGCCTGGGCAAGGACCAATTTCTGAGCTGCTTCTTTGACCAGTGCCTCCTGCACAGCCACTTGTGTCCGGGTAGGACCTGCTTCAAGCATTTTGAGTCTCTCCCTCGCGGCCGCGAGATCCGTCACACACTTTGTGAAAGCCACCCGTGCCTTTTCTGCCATCTCCCCCGGAACAGCCCCATCTTTGACGAGGGATTCAATCCGTTTCAAATCTTTCCTGGCAAAAGCGCTCGCCTCCTCGAAATTTTTCACGGCCTCTCTCGCCCGCGCGATTTCCTCAGGTCTCGGTCCCGCCTTGAGATCGGCAAGCTTTTTCTTTGCGACCAACAGGGCAGCCCTGGCCGCGTTTACTTCCTCGTGATAGAGGGGCCGATCAATTTCTATGACCTTCCGGCCGGTCTTCTCTATCCGGTCACCTTCTCGCCAGGGGCAATAACCGATTGGTCCCTCGACCGTGGCCCTCAAGGTTACCGCGTTTGTGGCCACTACCTCACCGGTTAACTCCAGCACATCCGATATTTTTTCTTGCGTGGCGGAGAGAACCCGCACCACTGGTGGTTTTTTCACTTTCTTCTGCGTTTCTTTTCCCTTCCCGGAATTACACCCGACAAGTCCACCCCCGATCCCGAACATCATCGTTGCAGACAAGAGTATGATACTGAGTCGCCTCATTTTCCCTCCCCAACAGCCAGGCGCAGTTGCGCTCTGGCGGTCCTGTAGTCGGCCAATGACCGGTAATAGTTTGTTTGTGCATTGAGCAGGGCCGACTGGGCATCAAGGACATCAATGATGGAACCTTTCCCCAGTTGGTACTTTTCCTGCTCGATGCGCAG
>QMLQ01000223.1 GCA_003646815.1 Deltaproteobacteria bacterium
GCCCCCATGCACCAGGTTGATGACGCCGGGAGGGAAGCCTGTTTCCTGGGCCACCCTGCAGATGGCTTCCGCCGCAACAGGGTCCTGCCGGCTTGGACTCACAACCACAGTGCATCCTGCCGCCAGTGCGTAGGGGACAAAGGATGACCACGCGTGCATGGGAATATTTCCCGGCGTGATGATGAGAAAAGCGCCCAGGGGCTCCCAGATCAGGTATTCATCAATTCCATTCGCCAGTTGATCCAGGTGTTCGTTCCGCCGCACCAGTCCATACAGGGCTGAACAGGCTGACTCTATATTCTCAATTACCCTCCGGACAGAGCCGGTTGCTTCCCCAATAGTCCTCCCATGGTCCTGGGTGAGAATCCGGGCCAACTCATCAAAATGCTCCTCGAATTTCGCCCGCATATCAAAGAGCATCTTGGCCCGCTCCCGCATGGGAAAGTCCTTCCAGGTCTGGAAGGCATCATGTGCCGCCTTGACCGCTGCAATAGCCTCATCACTGCTGGCGGTTGGAAACTCGGCCATCACCTCCCCTGTTGCAGGATTGTGGTCTTTTTCCATCTGGCCTGATTTGGAAGCGATCCACTCCCCGTTTATGAAGAGCTGAAGCTCCCCGTAGTGTTTTTTTACTTCAGGTAATAATGACATTTACATCTCCTCTTCTTAATATAGACTTTTCTTTAATCTCTGCGGGGCTACTCAATTCATACCCTTTTTAATACACCATACCTTGCGGTGTAGTTCATTCAACGGAACAACCCAATAAGCAGTGGCAATCGTGCTGACTCCAGGCAAAAGCTGAAATCCGAATAAATTATCTCCTTACCAAAAAGCGACCTGAGATTGAAAACAGATCAAGTATGATTCCTATATCACCTCATCATCATACTAGGCAGAAAAAGGGCAAGATCCGGAAATATTGTAATGAGAATTACAATAGCGAATATTGACAAAAGAAAAGGGGCGACACCGCGGAAAATCGTTTCAACAGGAGTTTCCTTTTCCACGCCCGCTACAGTGAATATATTCAGTCCCATTGGTGGGGTAATCAGCCCCGCCTCCATCATCAATACTGCGATAACGCCAAACCAAATCGGATCGAAGTTGAGTGCCAAAATGACCGGAAAAATGACAGGCATGGTCAGCACCATCATGGATATGGCATCTAAAAAACAACCAAGAAAGAGATAACTGATCACAATAATAGTGTGAATCAGATATCGCGACACTTCAAGGCCCGCTACCCAAGTCGCCAACTGCATGGGTATCGTAGACAATGCGAGAAAGTAGCTAAAGACATTTGCCCCAGCCACCAAAAACAGAACCATTACTGAAATACGGACAGACTCCAGAAGGGCATCTACCAAATTACCCCGGTTCAGTTTCCGCTTGATGATCGCCACCAGCAAAAGCACTGTAGCCCCGATGGCTCCGGCTTCGGTTGGTGTAAAAAAGCCCGAATAGATGCCCCCCATGACCAGTAAAAATATAGCCAGCGGCTCCCAAATACCCAGGAGAGACGAAAATTTATCTCTCAAGTTCGTCGATTCGAGGCTGACTGGCGCTAGGCTCGGATTGCTTTTTACCATCGCTATGACAATACCAATGTAGCCCAGAGCCAGTATCAATCCAGGGATCATACCCGCCACCAAGAGTTTCCCTATGGATTGCTCAGTGAGCATCCCATAGACGATGAACCCTATGCTTGGTGGAATTAAAAAACCCAGTGTGCCGCCGGCGGCAATACTCCCTGTTGCCAGGCGCGGGTGGTAACCGAATCGTTTCATTTCGGGAAGAGCGACCGTCCCCATTGTGGCGGCGGTCGCCACTGAAGATCCAGAAACGGCGGCAAACCCCGCACACGCACCAATCGTGGCAATCGCTAAGCCTCCCGGCAATTTTCGAAACCATTTGTCGAAGGCGCTGTACAGATCTTTGGTCATCCCGGAGCTACCGGCAAACCCCCCCATGACGATAAACAGCGGAATTACCGTGTATGGATAGTATGCTGATACTTCATAAACCGTCCTCGCAGCAATAGGAAGCGCTGCTTCTATACTTGCAAGATAGCTTATCCCGCCAAAGCCTACAAGCATGAGCGCAAACGCGATAGGCATTCCCAGAAACAGCAAAACGAAAACCAGGATGGTGCCCAGTATACCGGTAGATACAGGATCCACTATTATCTCCTTATGAGTTTCCCAACGGATTCAGCGAGATCTATAAAAAGTTCCAGCCAAAGGAAAAAACCCGCCACTGAAACCAGCAGCCTGAAAGGAAGCTGAGGTATTCTGAGCATATCTGAAACCGCTCGCTCCTCCATCCCCACCACCCAACCCTGCCATACCAATATCGAGATGATGAACAGGCTCAAAAGCGTGGTGATAATATCCAAAACATTCCCCGTTCGGTCAGAAAGCCGGGATACAAGCATAGATACCTTTACGTGCCCTTTTACCTGGTGCGTGTATGCAACTCCAAAGAGTATGAAAACGGCCAGCATGTAACTAGACAGCTCAACTGCTCCGGGGATTGGTTTGGCCCAAACTCCACGGCATATGACATCGCCGGCCGTGATCAGCATCATGGGGATAAGGAGAAACATGCCAATGTAGCACAGAATACGCGTCACCTGCTGTATCAATTTGCGCAAGGTATTTAATTGTTCCATGGTCTCTTATATTCCGATACCGTTAGGAAACTTCAGGGTTACCGCTTTCAGTCCGCTCCTCTCATTACTGCTTCCATTCTGGCGGAAACGCAACGCACTTCACACCTCTCTTCTCGCATTCTTCGTTGTACATAATCACGGTTTCTTTTGCGGGCAGTCCTTTGGCCTCTAAACCCTTCACCCATTTTCTCGTCTCCTCTTGAAATCCTGCATACCATCGAGTCGCCTCTTCTTCGGGCAGCTTATAAAGGTTGACGCCCTTTCCGGCGATTTCTTGCATCAGGACCTTGTAAACGTCACGAGTCAATCCACCTGAGGTACGGTAAGGATTTTTGCATACACGCATAATGGCGGGTTTCAGGTCATCCGGTGTTCGGTTCCAGCTTTTTTCATTCATAATAATACCTTCCGTAACACAACCGAAGGTACACAGGGTCCCGTATTTGGCAACCTCATAGAGTTTAAAAGCAAGGACCAGGGGGGGACATGTTACGAGCCCATCAATCGTCCCGGTTTCCATAGCCAAATAAACATCGCCAAGGGGCATGAAAACAGGCTCAGCGCCGATCGCCTTAATGTAGTTGGTTTGATGGCCGCCTGGTGACCGCAATCTGAGTCCTTTACAGTCTTCAAGCCTTCTCACCGGTTTTGTGGTCCATAAATACGCTGAAATACACCCGTTTAATTCAATCATCTTTACGCCGGGAAACTCCCGTTTCAAGATACGGTCGTACATGGCATTGCCGATATCAACACCCACATCTTTACCATCAACAGAAGACGCCAGCGACAGCACATCACTTAAAGGAAAGCGCCCGGGAGTCCAGGTGGCAGTGAAATAACCCATATCCGAAAGCCCCTTTTTCGCTATATTAAAGTGCTCGGGGCCTTTGCCAAGGGCACCACCTGCGTACATGGTGTAGGTTATTCTGCCATTGGTCTCCGCCTTCAGTTTCTCAAGCATAGGTATAAATACTGTCTTTACCTCTCTACTCACAGGCGGATGCCACGTGCTGAACTTTATGTGCATTTTGGATTCTGCTATAGCGCTGAACGGCGTGAAAATGACAGTGAACAATCCAACAACCAAAAAGACCTTGAGTAAATTTTTCATCATAGTTAAACCTCCTCATAGATTAGGAGTTAATTGAAACTCTCACTTGCCGTCTTCCTACGATTCAAGTTTCGTTGTTAATTCGTGAAAGATCCCTTTTTTCTTGCTTCCCACTTCCTATTTTTCACCTCCCTTTTCCTCAATCATGATTTCCACAATAAATATATCCTCAAACAGATGCCCCTGCGCCGCGATATATTCGCAGGTGATCTGGTGCTCCAGGTTTCAGACTGCACATATTGATCAGCACTTCCAGTGCATTGAGAACATGTTCGCGCATTAATCTGCAGGCCAGAGACTTCTTCTTTCCCTTTATCGCATTCACGATTTCCCGGTGGTACCGGATGGAGGAATGCAAGTGGCCACTGTCTTGCAGTGAAGTGTAACTGAATCGGCTCACCTGATTGTGGAGGTTTGAAGCAAATACCCTGAGACGCTCATTTCCTGCAAGCACCATGATCGTGTCATGGAAATCCCTGTGAAGAGATTGATAGCGCAACACATCCAAGGGTATCTTTTCTACACACGCCTCCATCTTCCCCAAGAAGGATTCCAGTTTCTTTATTTCCTTTGCAGTGATTACATCCATTGCCAGGGTAGTGGCCATCTCATACAGGCTGGCTTTCAGTGTATACACCTCCCACATGTCTTTTTCTGTCATTTCAGGAACAAATACCCCCCGGCGTGGTTTTCGAACGACCAAGCCGGCTATCTCCAGCATCTTCAGGGCTTCGCGGACAGGCGGACGACTGATACGCAGGCGACGTGAAACCTCCTCTTCCTTGATCTGCTGGCCCGGCTGAAACTCCCCCGTGATGATCCAGTCCCGGATATGCCGACTGGCGAGGTCTGCGATAGATTCTACTTTCATAAAGGACCTAAATATTGTCTATTGTCTACAATTCGATATATTTTTTATCAAGGCGATCATCCCCTGTCAAGACATTTTCTCTTTTCCTCGACATCCTTGTTTGTTTTTCCTATAGAGCCTCATAAATATCTATCCCAATAAAAAATTGACCTGCGTCATTTGAGGAATCTGTAATGGAATATTCCCAAGGAAATATTGGCAGGGTCTTTGTTGCGACCATCACTGAGGGAGAAGAGGTCTACCCGTGCATTGAGGAGATATCAGATCTGCTCTGGTCCTGTGTATGGGAGGGATACGATGGGGAAAATTAGTGACCGGCCCCAAGGATCCCAGCGGGAAGCTGGAGCCCCTCAACCGGGAATTCAACGACGCCAGGGAGCTATTCGCGGGTGGGAACCCTTTTCTGGGATGATGAAGAGCCGCGTCTCCATCTTCATGTGGGGGTCGGCAGGGGAAACGAAACACTGGTGGGCTGCGCACGGGGCGGCGCAACAGTTTAC
>QMLQ01000224.1 GCA_003646815.1 Deltaproteobacteria bacterium
ATTGCGCCGTTCCTGGTTTATGACGGGGACCCCTACCTGGTTGTCTCCGGGGGCCGTCTCTTCTGGATCCAGGATGCCTACACCACTTCCAATATGTACCCTTATTCAACCAAGTTATCCGGGTTCTTCAACAGAAGACTGAACTATATTCGAAACTCCGCAAAAATTACCATTGACGCGTTTAGCGGTGATGTGTCTTTTTACATTACAGATAAAGAGGACCCCATTATTAAGACATACGCGAGCATATTCCCGAAGCTGTTCAAGCCCTTCAGCAAGATGCCAAAGGACCTGAAAATGCACGTCCGTTATCCAAAGGACCTTTTCAAGGTCCAGTCTGATGTCTACCGGACCTACCACATGAAGGATGTGCAGGTTTTTTACAACCAGGAAGACCTCTGGCAATTTCCCGATGAAATTTATGGAAGCAACAGGCTCAAGATGGAGCCCTATTACATCATTATCCGGCTCCCCGGCGAGAAAAAGGAAGAATACGTCCTCATGCTCCCCTACACGCCTTCCAAAAAAGACAACATGATCGCCTGGCTGGCAGCACGATGCGATGTGCCGAACTACGGCAATCTGATCGTATACAAACTGCCAAAGGAAAAACTCGTTTTCGGGCCCATGCAGATAGAGGCGAGGATTGACCAGCAGACCCAAATTTCAAAGGAATTGACCCTGTGGAGCCAGCGGGGTTCAAGGGTGATCAGGGGAAATCTCCTTGCCATCCCCATTCAGGATACCTTTATTTACGTGGAACCCGTCTATCTCCAGGCAAAACAATCTGAATCTCAGTCACCCCAACCTGCGACGGCGCAAAGGAGAAGCCTGCGGAGATCCCCAGCCAGAAACAGACCTGTTTCCGCGGGGACAGGGAGCCTGGAAGCGGCGGCTCTTCCCGAGCTCAAGAGGATCATTGTGTCCTTCAGTAACCAGGTGGTGATGAGGGAAGGGCTGGAAAGCGCTCTTTACGCGGTACTTGGAGAACAGGTTCCTGCTCGCCTGAAATCGCCACAGACGCTGACAGTGACCCCCACCACCACCCCAGGCTCTGCAGAAGCAGCCCTGGAACATTTCAACAAGGCGAGGGATCTCCTGCGCCAGGGTGACTGGGCTGGATACGGAAGAGAACTCAAAACACTGGAGGACATCTTAAATCAGATGGCCGCAAAGGGGAAGGGAGGAAAGGAGCAATAATATGACAGCAGGCTTCAGCAAAAGGATTGTCATAACATCGGTTCTCGCTGCTGCCGCCATGGTGGTCTTCACCGGAACATCACCCGCTCACGCCGGGGTGGAACTCACCCCCCTCATGCAGTCACACCTGGGGGTCAAGCCTCTCGATGCGGCAATATCACCCGACGGGAAGCTTGTCTTTTTGCTGGCCCATGAAGAAATAGTTGTTTACTCAGTTCCGGGGAAAAAAATTACAAACAGGATCCCGCTTACGGGAAACTTTGACCGGGTGACCTATTCCCGGGAGGCAAACCTGCTTATCCTGACCAGCAGCACCGCCGGAACCCTGAAGACTGTCAAAGTGGAGACTGTTTTCCCCATTGACATCTCCGGCCATCCGTTCAAAGGGCCTGCGGATGCCCCGGTGACCATCGCCGTTTTTGATGATTACCAGTGACCCTATTGTGCGCGCATAGAGCGCCTTATCCAGCAGGTGCTGGATCAGTATCCGGACAAGGTCAAGCTGGTTGCAATAAATTTTCCCCTTTCCAGCCACCGGTTCGCGCGCAAGGCAGCCCAGGCAGCCATGGCCGCAAACGCCCAGGGGAAATTCTGGGAATTTCGCCGACAACTGTTTGAAAATATTCGATCCCTCAACGATGCGAAGATCCTGGAAATAGCAAAAGGGCTCGAGCTTGATATGGACAAGTTCGTCAAGAGCATGAATTCGAGGCCAATCCGGGACTTTGTCACCAGGGATGTGGTTCATGGCAGGAAAATCGGTGTTCATGGTACTCCAACCATCTTTGTCAATGGCAAGCGGGCAAAAATCCGCACGCCCTTTGACCTCTTCAACATTGTTGACGCAGAATTGAAAGCAAAGAAGGCAAAGCAGGTACAATCTGGTTCGCAATAACGAGCCAGGATTTTTTCTATTCGGGAAGTGTATTACCCGCCCACTCCTGCCTGATGACAGGCATCAAAAATTTTGAGGTTGGTTTCTTTGAATTTCGCAGGGCTGATCCGTTCTATGGTGTCCCTGAGATCAGTGAATGTGAAAGGGCCTTCGTCAAATGCGGAGAAAAAACCGATGAGCGCCAGGTTGGAAGACATGGGGCTTCCGTGTTCCATGGCAACTCTGCCCGCATCGGTGCACCGGCAGATCATATCATGTTTTTCAAGATAGGGCTTCACTTCCGGTCCGGGAAAAACTTCTGGCGAAGCATTAGCATACATTCTCCCTCCTCTTCCCAGATAAGGAAGGCTGCGGTACGCTTCGTTTCCTTCCAGGGCAAGCAGAATATCCGCTGTTCCCGCACGAACCAAACTCCCTTCCACCTCTCCTAATCGAAGATGGGAAACTACTGAACCGCCCCGTTGCGCCATGCCGTGGGTCTCCGCACCCATGACCGGAATCCCCTTCCCGAGGGCTGTCTGGGCAAGCATCTTGGTCATAAACAGAATTCCCTGGCCGCCAAGGCCGCACAAGACGATATTCATATTCTCCATGTCTTCTTTTTCCTCTCTCCTGCTCATGTTGTTCGCCAGAGATGAAAACGAACCGGCCCCTTGTGTATCATGCTGTTACCGGATCGTTTCTACAGATCATACTTCCACGATTGCGCCTTTGGGGCAGACATTCAGGCAGACGCCGCATCCAATACAAAGGGCCTGGTCTACGGCGGTATGTCCGATCCCGTCGTCATGATAAAGCGCGGGACATTCAAACCGCTCGAGACAGAAGTTACATTCCACGCAATCGTCGGTAACCGTAACACTTTTCCGGCCCTGCAGGACCTGCTCACGATAGGCGATAACACACGGGTGGCGGGCGATAATCACGGCAATCCCGCCGGAAGGCTCCATTGTGTACTCGGCCGCCTTTTTGACCAGAGCGCTCATAGCAGCCAAATCATACGGATCAACTTCCTCAATAAAATTCACTCCGCAACCGGCAACCACCTTCTCCAGGGGTATGGTATTTCCTTTGCTCCCGTCTGCCCTGATGCCGAGAGATGGGGTCGGCTGCATCCCGGTCATGGCCGTTATCTGGTTGTCCAGGATCACCAGGACAAAGCGGGCATCATTGTACACCGCGTTCAGGAGGCCGGCAGTACCGGAATGATAGAAGGTAGAGTCTCCAATGGTCGCCACGATGGGCTGTTCAATGCCGTCCTGCCGGTAGGCATGGTAGAAGCCCGAAGCCATTGTGATGCCTGCTCCCATGTCCAGAACAGTATCTACTCCGCCAAGGTTCAGTCCTAGGGTATAGCAACCGATATCAGAGGTAAAAATCGCCTTGGGCCTGGATTTCCTGATGGCGAAAAAGCTGGCTCGGTGCGGACAGCCGGGACACAGGGTGGGACGGCGGATTGGGAGTTCCAGTTGATTCATTAGCGCGGCGGCTTCAGCCCTATTTCCTTCACCCAAGGGGGGAAGCCCGAGTTCCTTCAGCGCCCGGTCCATCGCGCCATGGACAACCTGGGGCATGAGTTCCCCTTCTGATGGAAT
Source organism: Deltaproteobacteria bacterium (assembly GCA_003646815.1). GTDB lineage: Bacteria > Desulfobacterota > DSM-4660 > Desulfatiglandales > Desulfatiglandaceae > B46-G9. The sequence goes on from QMLQ01000224.1 coordinate 3,691, forward strand.
ATGACCCGAAAGCCTTCCCATAACTTTCCCGCGATCCCTCAGGAAATATTCAATAACCGCGTCAGTCTCCTCAATGACAAGAACCTTTTCGCAGGCGGAGAGGAACTGTTCCGCCAGCCTCTCGGGGAAAGGGTACGGACAGCCGACCTTGAAAACCGGGATATCGGTTCTTTTTTCCTCTTTGAGGATATCCTTCACCACCGCGTAAGGAATACCACCGGCAACAATGCCGAGAGGATAGGTTTTTCCAGGCTCCAGGTTATGTCTATTTATCCCTTCCAGGTCCTCCAATCTCCGGGAGATCTCATCCAGTTTCTTGTTCAGCTCCTTGTGGAGCAGGAAACGAAAACGAGGCGTTGCTGCCCAATGGGTAGGGTCTTTTTCAAAGGCAGCCTTTGTCTCATTGCTCTTGAGCGGTTCAAATGAAAGGTTTTGGCGTGCGTGACAGACGCGGATCGCCGGCCGCAATATCACGGGCACCTTGAATTCCTCTGAAATCTCCAGTCCGATCCTGGCCATGGCCCGGGCCTCTTCCGGGCCGGATGGATCCAGCACCGGAACTTTTGCAAGGCGGGCCATCAACCTGGTGTCCTGCTCGGTCTGCGATGAATGAGGCCCCGGGTCATCACAGGATATGATCACCAGACCTCCCACAGTGCCCAGGTATGCAGCACTCATGAGGGAGTCAGCAGCAACATTCAGGCCCACCTGTTTCATGCAGCACGCGGCTCGTTTGCCGGAAATGGCGGCGGCGAAGGCGTTATCCAGGGCAACTTTTTCATTGGTAGACCATTCTGTATAGGTATTCAGCCCCTCTGACTTAACCAGGCGAACCACTCCGGGCAAGATCTCAGAGCTGGGTGTGCCCGGATAGGAGGTCACCACCTGGCACCCTCCCTCAAGGAGGCCAAGGGCAACTGCTTCATTCCCCAAGAAGATTTGTTCTTTCATTATTCGGCTTCTTTCTTTCTCTTCTTTGCCTGCTCGATCAACTCGACCAGGGAAAGCATTTTCGGTTTCGGCTTCTTTTCAAAGACCTTTTCCCACTCCTCAGGGGTCAAATCGCTTTTCAAGTACTCTTCGACCGGGAAGTGAGGACTCCAGCAGTCCAACACCTTAAAGCAGGGCAGGCCACTGTTTTCCGTGCGGCAGTAAGAAAAATAGATCTGGTGCCCCAGACGCGGACATCGGATTTGAAAACTCTCATCCGGAGGTGTTTTTTTCATACCCTTATTTCTCCTTATCCTTCATTTCTCACGGACCTTCGTATGAGCCCTTTCCTCCCCTGCCCCACCATTGCAATTCATTGTTCAGGCGTTGGGTTCTGTGTCCCATGTGCACCTTGGAACAGGGTGTTGGGCTTTCATAGATACCAGAGAAGGCCCCGGGAAGCAAGGATCCTCCCGGGGCCCATGGACGGTGGAGAAAACC